>NZ_JBHMIQ010000038.1:0-64822 GCF_048060315.1 Micromonospora sp. LOL_013 | reverse complement strand
CGACCGTGCAGGTCGCGGCGATCAACGAGTGGCTGTGACCGACTTTGATACACGCCCTAGGCGAGCCTTTTCCTCGTCAGCCCTAAGCAGCCAACCTTTACGCAAGGCGTTGGGAATCCGTGGTCACGGACCACCGGAGCTGACGGCGTGGACCATTACGCCGCTATCGGCTCGATATGAGTCACCGCGTGACGACGGCCAGCTGGTGCCGCTCGTAGCGTGCTTAGCTGTACGCCAGCCACCACTGACTCCGCGTGGACGTGGCTTGCGTCGCACAGCTCGATCGTTCCGGTGGGCGGGCGAGCCGTCAGGGGAGGCGCCAGAGTTGGAAGGTGGGGCCGGTGGCGGGCAGGGTCAAGGTGCCGTCGGCGGCCGGGCGTAGCGGGGGTGCGCCGCCGTACAGGTTGACCAGTGCCGGAGCAGCAGCGTCCGGCGGGGCCACCAGACCGGTCAGCCGCACCGGAGCACCCGACGAACGCCGGGCCAACGCCAACACCGACCCGGTCGGCGACTCCCGCAGATAGACCAGGGCATCGTCATCGGCGTACACCCAGCGAAGGCCGCCGTGCCGCAGCTCCGGCACCTCCCGACGCAACGCCACCAACGCCCGATACACCCCGAACGTCGCACCGTCCCACGAACCCGGCCGATCCCACGGCATCGGCGTCCGCGAACCCTCCCCGTTCTCCCCCCGCAACCCCAACTCATCCCCGGCGAACACCATCGGCGTCCCCGGCAACGTGAACTGCAACCCGGCCGCCACCTCCTGCCGCCCCGCGTCCCCCACCACCGTCCGCACCCGGGCCGAATCATGCGAGCCGAGCAGCTGCCACGAATGCACCAACGACCGCCACGACACCAACGCCCCGAACGCCCGCATTTCGCCAACGCCGCCGACCCCGACCGGGCCGGCACACCCCGTGGACCGGTAGAGCGGCTTCCGCAGATTCTGCCGCCGTCGGTCATAGGAGGCATCCGGCGGCGGCTGGCGACGCTCCCGCGCTACTGGAAGGGATGCTTCCCGTTGCGGGAACCATCCCCCGCCTCCCCTCTTGACATTCCGTCGTCGACGAATTCCCTGGCAGGGCCAGGAATTGCCCGACGCAGATGGTTGAAGGCGGCATTCACCAGGTGGGATACTGTCCAAAATCGATTACCGCCACAGGCAGTTCGCCGCGTCACGCATCAGTTGAGCGCCACACTTCGGGGGTGTCATGCAGAACCATCCGCTCACCGCAGCACGCGAACGCCTGGGCCTCACCCGCCGGCAACTCGCCGACGCAGTCAACAAGATCCTCTACCCCGACCCCGGACAAGCAGCCCACAGCGCCTTCACCGCCAACTACCTGGGCAAACTCGAAAACGGCAAGATCCGCTACCCCGCCGAGGACTACCGCACCGCCCTACGCACCGCCCTCAACGCCGACACCGACGACGAACTCGGATTCCGGCCCGCACGCGAGCTGAGGACCACAGTCGCCCTGGTCCGAAGGGTGTACTCCCGATCGTCGAGACATGAGAGTGAGCCAGCCGGCGTACTCCCAGGGAACGACGTGCGACCCGGGCAGATGCCAGAGCACGGCGAGGCTGGAGAACCGGACACGAACCGTCGCTCCCTGCTCCAGGGGATCGCGGCGGTCGCTGCCTCGGCCGGTCTACTCGGCGGCTCCGCCGATGGCGGCTCGCGTCGGGTGGGCCACAGCGACATCGACCGGCTCGACGCCGTGATCTCCCTCTACCGATCTATCGACTACGAACGCGGGGGTGGCGCGCTCTACCGCGACGTCGCACACCTGGCCGACTCCGCGTCAGCCATGCTGGATCAGCCCTACCCCTCATCGGTGGGCTCTCGGTTGCTGCGGTCGGTCGCGTCAGTCCGACAACTGGCGGGTTGGACCGCGTTCGACGCCTGCCGACATCTCGATGCACAGAGGCACTTCCTCCTGGCCGAGCGGATGGCGGTCGCCGCGAACGATGTTCTGCTCACAGCGCGGGTGCGCTACTGCCAGGCCCGCCAGTTCCAGCACCTGCGCCACAACAAGGACGCGCTGGAGACGCTTCGGCTGGCCCGCGACGAGGTAGGTCGACGGGTCACCCCGGCTGTCAGCGCAATGCTGCACGGAGCCGAGGCCGCCTCCATAGCCGCTCTCGGCGACGGGCCGTCGGCAACACGCGCCCTCGGGTCGGCCACAGACGAGTTCGACCGCATCAACCCGGACAACGAACCAGACTGGATGCGCTTCTACGACCGCGGCGAACTCCTCGCTCAGTACGGACGGGTCTACCGCGACCTCGCCCGGAAAAAAGAAAGCGACCGCTACGGTGAGGCCGCAACCCGCACCGTTACTGAAGCGATCGACACGCTGGGGTCACAGAACGTACGGAGCAGCGTGCTCAGCGGCGTCAGCTTGTGCAGTTCACTGTTCCTGGCAGACGAACCCGACGAGGCAGTAACCGTCGGCGCTCGCGTCATCGAACAAGCCCGGCAGCTCAGCTCACCACGCATCCTGGACCGCATCCACAACCTGCGCCGGGATCTGAAGCGCCACGCGCACATGTCCACCGTCGCCGACTTCTCCCGCACCGTAGCTGCGGTAGGCGTAGGCACCTGATGACCGGATCGGCCGGACGGTTTACCGAGCAGGCGATGAGAGCAGCGATGCACCAGATCGCCGCCCGACTCGGCATCGCCGCCGGCGACGCCCAACTGCTACGGATGACCAACAACGCCGTGTACGCACTCCCCTCAGCCGGCCTCGTCATCCGCATCACCCGATCCCACGCCCTGCACGACCGGGCGCTGAAGGTCGCCCGCCTGGCAACCTGGTTCGCAGCAGTCGACGCCCCGACGATCCGCCTCGCCCCCGACATCAACCAGCCGGTACGGGTCGACGACCTCTCCGCAACGGTGTGGCGGCTCGTCGCCCCCACGCCACGACCGCCGACCGTCGAGGAACTCGGTCAGGTACTCCGCGAGTTCCACTCACTCGGCTTGCCACAGTTCCCGCTGCCCGAGTGGGACCCGGTCGGCGACGTCCGCACCCGTCTCACCGACTCGGAAGCGCTGAACGCCGACGACCGAGACTTCCTGTTGGACTGGTGCAACCGGCTCGCACCACGCGTCGCGGACCTGAACGCTCAGGCTCGCGGCCTGGTTCACGCCGACGCACACGTCGGCAATCTGCTCCGCGAAGCGGACGGCCGCGTGGTCCTCTGCGACTTCGACCCGACCTGCATCGGCCCGTGGCAGGTCGACCTAGCCGCCGTCGCCGTCGGCGAGATCCACTTCGGCCGGGCCGGTGCCCACCAGGCCCTCGCTTCGGCGTACGGCTACGACGTCACCACCGACCCCGCCTGGCCGACCCTTCGCGAAGCCCGCGAACTGAAGATGATCGCCGCCGCCGTGCCCCTACTCGCCAGCACCCCCGGCGTCGACGACGAGTTCGCCGTCCGCCTGGCCTCCGCCCGCCACAAAGACGACACCGTACGCTGGACCCCCTTCGCCAACCTCACGGTCCGATCAGGCTGAAGTCGGGTAGCGATGCCGCAGCCCTAGATCAGGTGTTCCAGGCACAACCAAGAACTGCGGCGACCACGGAAGAGCAGCTACTTTCGCAACTGGGCAAACTCGACAATCTTTCTTCCGGTCAGCTGCCTTGTCTCGTTGCCATTTCTGACATACAGCGCATCGTCACTTCCGATGGAGGCCCACACCAGGCTTTCGGACCTGGCAACCTCGAGAACCACCACAATATGGGGATCAAGGTTCACGGTCTTGAACCGCACATATTGAGAGACAATCTCAGTTCCTATGCGATCAGACAGGAGGCTTCCCATGAGCCATCGCTCGTATTGATCCAAGCTGCCACGGAAGGTCTGGAGGTCCTCAGCAATTCCCCGGATGCCACCGTTGTCATCCACGCCTACAATAAGGGTTCCGCCATCTGAATTGAGAAACGCCGCGACCGTCTTGAGGATAGCATCCTCTATAGCGGAATCCTTCTTGCCACTATGGAGATTCCACCGAGCGGTCGACTTGAACTCCAGACAAGCACTCTCCGATTGCGCAAGAAGCTGACGAAGGTCGAGTCGCTCTTTAAGATCAGCTGCGCGCAACTCGGCCTTCGCGCCAAGAGAATTGAGCGCAATTAGGTTATCCGACCATCTCGGTCGCTTTTCATTATCCAGGTGAATAAATCCCAACTTCCACAAAGCGGAAACCGCCGCGTCGCCCTCCACTCCAACGCCTCGCCATTCATTCATTTCATGCTCACTTTTTGCGCGAAGCATCTCAACCATAACGAAATGATAGGAGGCCAGCGAACGCAAAATCTCCGACCACTTCTTTCCAGCGTCGTCCGTCCAGGATGAGTACGCGCTATCGACATGCCTTTCTTGAACCTCAATTCGACCCACTAAATCGGAGTCTTGTGGCTGCTCATCAAGCACCTGCTTCCGTACGGCCGATGCCAAGTCCCGGACAAAGAAGGGAAATCCGCCCGTGTATCGATGCACGGAAGCGAGCGCCTCGGGTGACCAGTCGAGCATCATCATGACCCCTAGCTCCCTCACCAACTCAGCCGACTCCGACTGACTGAACGGCGGAAGGTAGTGTGAGTCAACGAAGCCAAACAAAGGGTTGTCGATCTCGTCAGAGATCATGCTTTGGTCAAAGAATTCTGTCGTCAGGCCAGTGAAGAACAACGACAGATTGTCCGAGGTCTGAGCCGCTCGCCGCAACGCGCCAAGAAAGAGCCGGACTTTGTCCGGCGACTCTCGTTTAAGCCGACGAAGGTTCTCCACCTCGTCGATGGCCACCACGAACAGGATTTCGGCGTTTTGCCTTGCAACACGGGAAAGACGCGCAGAAAGGGCCCCAAATGTTGCAACCTCATGATCACTTTCAGGTCCGAGCCAAATACTCGGGCGCGACTGGCGGATTACACGCAAGGCGTTAACGAGGTCTTGTGAAATCTGACGGGGGATGTCGTCGATCGAATCAACCGACTCAAGATCCGTGACGATCAGAGCAAGGCCCGTTGATTCCTCTCTGAATTGCAACTCGCGCAGCAGCGATGTCTTGCCGGAGCGCCGAAGGCCAAAAAGGCCGACTGAGCGACCGCTCCTTAGATCAGCGGAAACCGCCTGTATGGTATCTATTCGGCCAAAGAAGTCTCTGCCTGACACGGGATCCTTGCCGCCGTATAGATCCCTCGATCCCAACACGGTCGCGATCGACTTTCGTAACGTCGATATGATCGAGTCTACACCACCATCGAGGCCGGGGATGCTAGCAACCAGCGAGGACGACTTATCTGCATTCCAAGCCTTGATGTGCCTGTCGAGCGCCGGGTCCCTCGAGGAAATCAGTGCGAGATGAGAGTCGGGCGTGAATCGAACCGTACCATAGATGTTACGCTGCGCTTCCGCAATCTCCTTGCGAGCTTCGTTCAAGAGCTTATTGAATGCACGTCTTTGAAAGTCGTCGTAGGGACTAAACAGCAGGAGAACTTCGCCATTTATCGAAAAGCTCGCCTCCATCTCCTGCCCCAAACGCCCGAGAACAAGCCAGCATTTTTTGAGGTCGGGGTCCTTTGATTCGTAGAAGAAAAACAGAGGAGTTCTATTGGTTGACGTCCTTAATGCCCTATCAAGGTTGGCAGCTTCTGGAAATCTGCCAAAAAATGCTTCTCGATATCTATCCAAGTTTGGAGGCATGCACTGCACCCTACTGGAGGCGATAGCCCCGGCGCCACGCCGAACGCACCGTGCCATCCATCTCAAGTTGAGCACAAGCAGCAAATGTCCGATTTTCTCCATTGGTCGCATATCACTGCAATGCGCGGCCCCTTGGACAGGTAATAGAATGTCGCAGTTAGCGAAGCCTTACTTGGACGGCCATTGGGACAACGACTCGCCAATCTGTTGGGTCCGCATCCGCGCGCGGCGGATAAAGGGCTCATGGCGGCGCGGCACAGGTCGCCGCGCTACGACGGCCAGCGGCTAGCACCTTCGGTACTGGGCTGAACGCCAGCCATATCGACAGGCGAGTTTGACGTGGCTGTCGTACAGCTCATGGTCCCGCCGAGGCAGTTCAGCGCGTCAGGGGAGGTGCCAGAGTTGGAAGGTGGGGCCGGCGGCGGGCAGGGTCAGGGTGCCGTCGGCGGCCGGGTGCAGCGGTGGTGCGCCGCCGTACAGGTTGACCAGTGCCGGAGCAGCAGCGGACGGCGGGGCCACCAGACCGGACAGGCGCACCAGAGCACCCGACGACCGCCGGGCCAGCGCCAACACCGACCCGGTCGGCGACTCCCGCAGGTAGACCAGGGCGTCGTCATCGACGTACACCCAACGAAGCCCGCCGTGCCGCAGCTCCGGCACCTCCCGAGGCAACGCCGCCAACGCCCGATACACCTCGAACGTCGCACCGTCCCACGAGCCCGGCCGATCCCACGGCATCGGCGTCCGCGAACCCTCCCCGTTGTCGCCCCCCAACCCCAACTCGTCCCCGGCGAACACCATCGGCGTCCCCGGCAACGTGAACTGCAACCCGGCCGCCACCTCCTGCCGCCCCGCGTCCCCCACCACCGTCCGCACCCGGGCCGAATCATGCGAGCCGAGCAGCTGCCACGAATGCACCAACGACCGCCACGACACCAACGCCCCGAACGCTCGCATCGTCGCCAACGCCGCCGACCCGGACCGGGCCGGCACCCCACCCGGTACGCCGAGGAAGTCCGGCAACTCCAACGATGATGACCGCAGCCAGCTCCACACCGGCCGGGTGAACCCGGCATAGTTCATCGTGCCGTGCCAACCATCGGCGTCCAGGTCACGGGTGAAGTCGTGCCCGTGCTCGGCGACGATCAGCCCGTCCGGCCGAGTGTCGGCGACCGCCCGACGCAGCAAGGCGGCCACCTCCAGGGTGAGCGCATCGGCACCGCGCCGGCCTGTCATGTTCGCCACGTCGATCCGCCAACCGTCCAACCCGTACGGCGGCAGCAGCCACCGCCGCGCCACCGAGGCTGGCCCATCGACGAAGCGTCGCCGCAGCTCAGCGCTGCCCCAGTTGAGTTTCGGCAGCGACTTCACACCCAGCCACGACTCGTAGTCGCCGTCGTCGCCGAAGTAGTACAGCTCCCGCTCCGCCGACGTCACGTCCGACACGGCGGCGGTGAACCACGGGTGGGCGTCGCCGGTGTGGTTGCTGGTGACGTCGCCGAGCAGCCGCCAACCACGAGCGTGCACCGCCGCCGACAGCCGCGCCAGGGCCTCGTCCCCGCCGAGCAGCGGGTCGACGTGGTCGAACGCGGCGGCGTCGTACCGGTGATTGGACCGGGCCGGGAAGATCGGCGTCAGGTAGACGGTGTTGACGCCGAGCCGCTCCAGGTGGTCGAGCCGCTCCCGGATGCCGTCCAGGTCGCCGCCGTAGAACTGGTAGGGCGTCTCCGGCCCGCGCCCGACGACCGGGGTGTCCCAGTCGCACCGGATCGCCCACTCCGGCAGCTCCCGCCCGTCAGCGGCAGCCGACCGGGCGAACCGGTCCGGGAAGATCTGGTAGATCACCGCGTCGGCGGCCCAGGCCGGCGGCGCATCGTGGGTGACGAGCCGGAAGTCGGTGGCGTCCGGCACGTCGTGGTCGACCTCGCCGACCCCGGTCAACCAGCGCCGCCCACCCCCGCCGCCAGCAGACCCGCCGCCAGCAGACCCGCCAGCAGCAGACCCGGCCGGGCCGTCGCCGCCGGCGAGCAGGAAACGGTACGGCGTGACCGGGTTACCGGCCTCCACCTCGCCCCGCCACCACACGTCCCCGTTCGGGTCCTGCCGGTCGACCACCGCCTCGGAGAAGCGTGGCTCACCGTCGGCTGTGGAGCGTACCCACAGGTTGTCGACCGGCCGCGCACCCGCCGGCACCCGGACGAAGACCGACACCCGATCACCCAGGTTTACCCCGGCGGCGGCACCCGGCGCATACAACGATGATCCGTCGTGGTGCGCCTCGAACAGCTGGCCCACAAGCTAACCCTTCACAGACCCGGAGGTGAGACCGGAGACGATGTAGCGGCTGAGCAGCTGGAACACCAGCACCGTCGGGATCGCCGTCAACAGCGTGCCGGCGGCGAAGATCCCGAAGTTGTTGTTCCGCTCCCCCGCCACCAGGCCGTACATGCCGACCGCCAGCGTCTTCGCCTCCGGGTTGGTCAGGAAGACGTTGGCGATCAGGAACTCGTTGATGGTGTTGATGAACGCCAGCAGCCCGGTGACCGCCAGGATCGGCGCCACCAGCGGCAGCATGATCCGGAAGAACACCTGGGCGTGCGACGCCCCGTCCATGGTGGCCGACTCGTCCAACTCCCTCGGCAGCGTGTCAAAGAAGCCTTTCATCAGCCACGTGTTCACCCCGAGCGCGCCGCCGAGGTAGAGCAGCATCAGCCCCCACGGGGTGTTGAACCCGATCGTCGGCCACAGGTCGGTGATCGTCGAGAAGATCAGGAAGATCGCGACGATCGCCAGGAACTGCGGGAACATCTGGATCAGCAGCAGCGACAGCAGCCCGACCCGGCGGCCCCGAAACCGCATCCGGGAGAAGGCGTACGCCGCCAGCGACGACAGGAACACCGACGCGAACGACGCCAGCCCGGCGATCAGCAGCGAGTTGCCGAACCACCGGCCGAACGACGTGTCGGCGAACAGCCGCCGGAAGTTGTTGCCCGACGCCCCGGTCGGGAACAGGTCGGTCGACGACAGGGTGCCCAGCGGGTTCACCGCCGCCGACAGCACGAACACGATCGGGAACAGCGAGAACGCCACGGCCAGCAGCGCCACCAGGTGCCGCCAGCCGACCCGACCCAGCCAGCGGGTCAGCGAGCGCTGCTTCATCCGTACACCTCTTCCTGTTGCCGGGTGCGCCGGAAGCTGACCGCGGAGATCACCGCGACGAGCGTGAAAATGAAGATCGAGATGGCGGCGGCGAAGCCGTACTGGGCGCCGGCCGCGCCGAACGCCAACCGGTACGTGTAGGTGATCAGCAGGTCCGTCGCGCCGACGCTCGGGTTGTCCGCCGGAAACGGCCCACCCTCGGTCGTCAGATAGATCGCGTTGAAGTTGTTGAAGTTGAACGCGAACGAGGCGATCAGCAGCGGCGTCAACGCCACCAGCAGCAGCGGCAGCGTCACCCGTCGGAACGCCTGCCACGGGTTCGCGCCGTCGATCGAGCTGGCCTCGGTCAGCTCCTTCGGGATGGCCTGCAACGCGCCGGTGGCGACCAGGAACATGTACGGGTACCCGAGCCACAGCTGTACGCCGATCACCGCCAGCCGGGCCGACCAGTCCTGCCCGAACCAGTCCACAGTCAACCCGAAGAACTGGTTGATCAGCCCGAAGTCGGTGTTGAACATGTCCCGCCAGACCAGCAGCATCGCGAACGACGGCATCGCGTACGGCAGGATCAGCAGCACCCGGTAGAGGTTGCGCCCCCGCACCCGGTCGGAGTGCAGCGCCAGGGCGCAGAGCAGCCCGAGGACGAACGTGCCGCCGGTGGAGCCGATCGCGAAGGCGAAGTTCCAGACCAGGGTGCCGAGGAACGGCCCCGAGATGCTGCGGTCGGTCAAAACGCGGGTGAAGTTGTCCAGCCCGACGCCGACCCGCCAGCCCTGCAGCAGCCGGTCACCGTCGGCGGAGACGAACGAGCCGGCGTCGTCGTCGGCCGTCCACACCGTGCCCGTCACGGTGTCGGTGACACAGTCACAATCATCGTCGTACGCCCGGACCGCGACCCCTTCGTACGCCCGCGACAGCCCGATGGAGCGGATCGCCCCGTCGTCGGTCGGCACCGCCAGGTCGGTGATCTCCTGGCTGCGGGCACTGGCCTGACCGGCGTTGAGCAGCGTGAAGCCGTCGGCCGCCGTCACCTTGCCGGTGTCGGTGACGGTGACGTCGCCGGCCGGCAGCTCGGTCAGCCCGTCGGCGTCACCGGCGTAGACGACCCCGTCGGCCGGGTCGACGACCAGCAGCACCAGGTCACCGGTGGCGGCGTCGCCGACCGTGGCGACGGTCATCGCGTACTCGATGGATCCTGGGACCTGGACCACCGACGTGGCCTGGATGGCCGCGATCGCCTCGGTTTTGCTGCCCCGGTGGCCGTCGCCGAAGTTGGTGAACGCGGTGGAGGCGGTGTAGAGCACCGGGAAGATCTGGAAGGCGATCAGGAACAGGGTGCCGGGGATCAGGTACTTCGCCGGCACGTGTCGCCGACCCAGGTAGAGGTAGCCGATGCCGGCGGTCGTGGCGACCAGGATGCCGAGCCCGACCCACGCCTCGGCGGCGATCAGCGGGAACGCCGCCCAGATCGCGATCGCCGCGACCAGCCCGAGCAGCAGCGCCTTGGCCAGCAGACCGCCGGCCGTGACCGGGTGCGGGGCCCGCTGCTCGGCGGACCCCGCTCCGGTTGGTCCGGTGTCGCGCATTACTTGATCTGTTCGGCGATCGTCTGACCGGCCGCGGTCATCGTGCTCGCCACGTCGGCACCGCCGACGATCGCGGCCTCGGCCTTGCCGAACGGGTCCCAGATGGCGGCCATCTCGGGGATCGCCGGCAGCACCGCGCCGCCCTGCCCGGCCTGCTGGAACTTGGCCAGATCCGGGTCGGCTCCGGAGACCTGCTCCAGGGCGGCGGTCAGCGCCGGCGGGCGCGGCTCGGCCTCGTACAGGGCGACGGCCAGGTCGGTCTGGGTGGTGTAGTTGGCGACGAACTCCTGCGCCAACGCCTTGTTCTCGCCCTTCGCGGCGACGTAGAAGGTCTGCACGCCGACGAACGGCTGCGCGGGTGCGCCACCGGCGAAGCCGGGGACCGGGCTGATGTCGTACGCGATGTCGGCGCCCTTGGCGTCGGTGATCGCCCACGGCCCGGAGACCAGGAAGGCGCACTTGCCACTGGTGAAGGTGGCGATCGAGTTCTCCGGGGTGATGGAGCGCTTCAGCGCGCCGGAGCCCTTCTCGCCCAGCGTGGCGATCTTCTCGAACGCGGCGATCGACTCCGGGGTGCCGACACCGAGTTGGGTCGGGTCGTAGTCGCCTTCGGCGGTGGTGCCGAACAGGCTGCCGCCGGCCGAGATGTAGAGCGGGTACAGGTGGTAGGCGTCGCCGTTCTGCCCGACCTGCAGGCAGAGGATCTCCGACACCTTGCCGTCGGCCTTGAGCTGCTCGCCGGTGGCGACGAGGTCTTCGATCGTCGCGGGGGCGTCGGGGGCGAGCGCGGTGTTGCGGATCAGGGCGACGTTCTCCATCGCGTACGGGACGCCGTAGACCTGGCCGTTGAAGGTGACCGCCTGGATGGCGACCTCGGCGAAGCCGGCGGTCTGGTCGGCGGTGAGCTGGACCGGCTCGATCGCGCCGTTCTGCACCAGGTTGCCGATCCAGTCGTGCGCGCCGACCATCACGTCCGGGCCGCTGCCCTGCTGCGACGCGGTGACGAAGGTGGTCTGCTGGTCCTTGGAGATCGCCTGGACCTCGACGGTGACGCCGTTGTCTTCGCCGAACTTCTCGGCGAACGGGGCGAGGGCGGCGCTGCGCTTGTCGTCGGCCCAGATGACCAGGGTGCCGCCGTCGGCGGTGTCGGGGCTGTCGGTGCTGGCGGGTTCGCCGTCGCTGCTGCCGCAGCCGGTGGCGGCCAGCGCGAGCGCGGCGGCCAGCCCGGCGGCCACCGTCGTGGTACGGACGCGCATCGGGACTCCTGTCCTGGAAGTTATTGCAGTTCGGTGCCGTGTTTCAGCACGCAGCCTGTCTTGTGTTGCCGGGACGTTAGCAAGACGTTGCAAGCAATGGAAGGGCTTGCAGGCGCAACCGCAAGAACTTGCCGGTGCGCTACCGTGAACGCCATGCGCGCACGACTGTCCGACATCGCCCGCCAGGCCGAAGTCAGCGAGGCCACGGTGTCCCGGGTGCTCAACGACCGCCCCGGGGTGGCCACCGAGACCCGCCAGGCGGTGCTGACCGCGCTCGACGTGCTCGGCTACGAACGCCCGGCCCGGCTGCGCAAACGCAGCGCCGGACTGGTCGGCCTGGTCGTGCCGGAGCTGGACAACCCGATCTTCCCGGCGTTCGCGCAGACCATCGAGTCGGCGCTGGCCCAGTCCGGCTACACGCCGGTGCTCTGCACCCAGACCCCCGGCGGGGTCACCGAGGACGAGTACGTGGAGATGCTGCTGGACCGGCAGGTCGCCGGCATCGTCTTCGTCTCCGGCCTGCACGCCGACACCGCCGCCGACCACGACCGCTACCGCAAACTGATCGCCCGGCCGCTGCCGATCGTGCTGATCAACGGGTACGCCGACGGCATCGAAGCCCCGTTCGTCTCCTGCGACGACCGGGAAGCCGGCGAGCTGGCCGTGGCCCACCTGGTCTCCCTCGGCCACCGGCGGATCGGGCTGATCACCGGGCCGGACCGGTTCCTGCCGGTGCAGCGCAAACTGGCCGGCTTCCGCGCGGCGATGCAGCGGCTGGTCGGCGCCAGCGACGCCGAGATCGACGAGCTGACCGCCCTGTCACTGTTCGGTGTGGAGGGTGGTAAGGCGGCGGCGAACCGCTTGCTGGACAAGGGGGTCACCGGGATCACCTGCGGTTCTGACCTGATGGCGCTCGGCGCGATCCGGGCCGCCCGGCAGCGCGGCCTGTCGGTGCCCGGCGATGTGTCGGTGGTCGGCTACGACGACTCGCCGCTGATGGCGTTCACCGATCCGCCGCTGACCACGCTGCGCCAGCCGGTGATCGCGATGGCGGTGGCGGCGGTCCGGGCCCTGGTCGACGAGATCAACGGGCACGCCGCCCCGAACTCGGAGTACGTGTTCCGCCCCGAGCTGGTGGCCCGTGGCTCCACCGGGATCGCTCCACAGGTCACCCACCTCGCCGCCGCCGCTGCCACCACCGGCTGATTGCCTTGCGCAAGGCTTGCTTGACGCTTGCAGCAACTGCCGGGCATCCTCGATAGGGAGCCCAGCACCCGCAGCGCGCTGACTCAACGGCGAGGCCAGCATCGCACCGACAGGACGGGGAACCCGTGACGATCGATCCTGCCCAGGCCCACCCGCGCACCGCCCGGGACGACTGGTGGCGCACCGCCGCCGTCTACCAGGTGTACGTGCGCAGCTTCGCCGACTCCGACGGCGACGGCATCGGCGACCTGCAGGGCATCCGCAGCCGCCTGCCGTACCTGCGAGACCTTGGCGTCGACGCGCTCTGGCTGACCCCGTTCTACCGCTCCCCGATGATCGACGGCGGCTACGACGTCGCCGACTACCGCGAGGTCGACCCGATGTTCGGCGACCTCACCGACTTCGACGAGATGATCGCCGACGCGCACGCGCTCGGCCTGCGGATCATCGTCGACATCGTGCCGAACCACACCTCCGACGTACACCCGTGGTTTGTCGCGGCGCTCGCCGCCGCGCCCGGGTCGGCGGAGCGTGACCGGTACATGTTCCGCGACGGCCGCGGCGACAATGGCGACGAGCCGCCCAACGACTGGGAGTCGATCTTCGGCGGGCCGGCCTGGACCCGGCTGCCCGACGGCCAGTGGTACCTGCACCTGTTCGACCCGGCCCAGCCCGACCTCAACTGGCGCCACCCCGAGGTCCGGGCCGAGTTCGAGCAGATCCTGCGCTTCTGGCTGGACCGGGGCGTCGACGGGTTCCGGATCGACGTCGCCCACGGGATGATCAAGGCCGACGGGCTGCCGGACATCGGCTGGACCTCGGCCACCACCGGCCGCCGGCAGATCGAACTGCTCGGCAAGGGCCGGCTGCCCTACTTCGACCAGGACGAGGTGCACGACATCTACCGCACCTGGCGGCCGATCCTGGACAGCTACCCCGGCGGGCGGATGGCGATCGCCGAAGCGTGGGCGGAGACCCCGCAGCGGCTGGCCCGCTACATCGGCCCCGACGAGCTGCACCAGGCGTTCAACTTCGACTTCCTCGACGCCACCTGGTCGGCCGACTCGTTCCACAAGGTGATCGACACCGCGCTCGCCGAAGCGACGATCGTCGGCGCGCCGACCACCTGGGTGCTGTCCAACCACGACAAGCAGCGGCACGTCACCCGGTACGGCGACGGCGAGGTCGGGCTGCGGCGGGCCCGCGCCGCCGCGCTGCTGATGTTCGCCCTGCCCGGCAGCACCTACCTCTACCAGGGTGAGGAGCTGGGCCTGCCGGAGGTCCTCGACCTGCCCGACCACCTGCGGCAGGACCCGGCGTTCGGCCGTACCGGGGCCAGCCGCGACGGCTGCCGGGTGCCGCTGCCGTGGCGCGGCGACACCCCGCCGTACGGCTTCGGGCCGGCCGGCTCGGTCGAATCCTGGCTGCCGGCCCCGGCCGACTGGGCGCCGCTGACCGCACAGGCCCAGGCCGGCGACCCGGACTCGACGCTGCAGCTGTACCGACAGGCCCTGGCCGTCCGGGCCGAGCATCCGGCGCTGCGCGACGCCCCGGCCGGCGACGGCACCGGGCTGACCTGGGTGGAGGCCGGGCCGGGCGTGTTGGCGTTCCGCCGTACCGGCGAGGCGACGCTGGTCTGCGTGGTCAACCTCAGTGGTGCGCCGGTGGCGGTCGACGGGTACGGCGTACCGCTGATCACCAGCGCGCCGCTGGACGGACCGCCCGGTCGCCGACTGCTGCCGGTCGACGCCGCCGCCTGGTTCCAGCCGGCCTGACACCCGTTTCGCCCCGGCCGGCTGGCAGGGTGCGGCCAGGTTTACGACAGCCTGCCGCCGGGTATGGCTCGGGCAGGAAACACCGGTCGTTCGTCGAGCCGGAAGCGCCGCCGGGCGGCTGGGCAAGGACCCCTTGTGGTGGGGGGCGAAGGTGGTGACGGTGCCCCGGGACCAGAAATGGTCCCGGGGCACCACCACTGACGGTCAGCTTTTGGCGGTCAGCATGTTGGCGATGCGGACCATGCCGGCGCGTACCTCGTCCGGTGACGGCGGCGGCGACGGCTCGACATGCCGCTCCTGCGGTTCGGCGTCGTTGCCGCCGACCAGGTCCTCGAAGTCGTCGTACTCGGCGACGTCCTCGTCGGCGGAGGCCTGGGCGGCGGCCAGTTCGCCGCGGATCTCTTCGACGGTGACCAGGGTCAGCAGCGGCTCGACCACCGCCATCAACTCCTCGTCGGCGACCACCGTCTCGGCCAGGGCCAGCGCGTGCGCCCGTTCGTACGGCCCGCACACCACCGGTTCCCACTCGCCGTCCTGGTCGCCGAGCGGCCCGAAGGTGATGATCCATGGCATCGTGTGCGCCGGCGAGTCGTCCGGCAGCTCAAGCGTGACTAGTGCCCCCACCTGACCGATCATCGTCGTACGCCGGAGACCGTCGACGGCTTTTGCGGCTTTTACTGCTTTTGGCGGTGCCGATCCGGCCGTCCATGGCGTACGCCCCGCCGCCCGCCGGGCTGTCAGGTCGACCACCCGGCCGTGCCGGCTGGTTGCGGCCAGCGCCGCGCCGAACAGCAGCAGCTGGTTGAGCAGGTAGAGATAGATCAGCAGACCGACCGCGCCGGCCACCACGGTGTACGCGGGATTGCGCTCGAACCGGCCGACGTAGAACCGCCCGGCGGTGTTCAGCACGGTCAGCCCGAGCGCCACCACGAGAATCGGGGCGACCAGCCGCCGGGCGGACATCCGTAGCCGGGGCACCGCGACCAGCAGCGCCGAGGCGAGCACCAGGTTGATCACGAAGGCGAGCAGCACGCTCGCGACGGCCGCAGCGGCCGATCCTTCGCCGAGCAGCCAGCCGAGTAGCGACCGCAGCGCGTCGACCGCACCGACCGAGATGCCGATCAGCAGGAACGCCCCGACGAGTACGGCGAGGTCGACGATCTGCCGTACCCCGAAGTAGCCGGGCTGCTGGTCGAGCCGGTAGACGAACCGCTGCGAGGACCGGATCGCCTCCACCCAGCCGATGCCGGTCAACGCGAGCAGCACCAGGCCGACGACGCCGACCTGGCCACTGTTGCGCTGGATCTGGGCCAGGTCCAGAAACGGCAGGTTCTGCAGCAGGAAGTCGGCGACCGCCGCGCTGACCTCGGCGTTGGCCTCCACCAGGGCACCGAAGACCCAGTACGCGACCAGACCGAGGGCGAAGACGGCGAAGAACCCGTAGTACGCGATCGCCGCAGCCAGCCGCCCGCCCAGCACCTGGTTGTAGCGTTCCACCGCCCGCCAGAGGTGATCCAGGCGCGGGTACCGCCGCCGGGACCGGTCCAGCGCCCGCTGGGTGCCGGACCAGGCCCGGCCGAAAACGTTCACCCCGTCATCCTGGTGCACCGGTCATCCCGGTGCACCCTTCATCCTGGTGCGCCGGGACGCCGCCGGGTGGTCAGCCGCCGAGTGGGAAATCCCGGCGCGGACGCCACCGCCCCTCACCGCTGTGCGAGAAGAGCGTGAACGAGTCGACCTCGAACTGCGCCTCGAAGCCGGCGAGGTCGTCGTACACCTTGTCCATCGCGTCGGTCGGCACGTCCTGGGCGACGGTCACGTGCGGGTGGTACGCGAACCGGCTCTCCCGGATGAGCTGGTCGGCGGTGCCGATCGCCGAGGCGAGCAGCTCACACTCGCTGATCCCGGCCGCCACCGCGACGAAGACCACCTCGGTGATCGGCCGGAACGTGCCGGTCCCGCGCAGGTGCAACGGGTACGGCGGATGCGCGGCGGCCACCGCCGCCAGGTGCGCCTCCACCTCGGCCAGCTGATCTTCGACGATGTCGGTCGGGCCGAGCAGGGTGATGTGCGCGGGCACGTACTCGGCGGCCGGGTCGCCGGCCTCGGCCCGGCGGCGGGTCAGCTCCTCGCCCCAGGGCTGCGGGATGTCGATGGCGACGCCGATCCGCACCTGACCGGGAGCTGGTCGCGCGCCGATGACGGACACTGTCAGACAGTCCCCGCGGGTGCCAGGAAGCCGACCCGGTCGTACACGGCGGCGAGCGTCGCGGCCGCCACCGCCTCGGCCTTCCCGGCGCCGATCGCCAGGATCTTGTCCAGCTGGGCCGGGTCGTCGAGGTAGCCGCGGGTGCGCTCCTGGATCGGCCGGACGAACTCCACCGCCACCTCCGCCAGGTCCTTCTTCAGGTCACCGTAGCCCTTGCCCTGGTACGCGGCGGTCAGCTCGTCGAGCGTCCGGCCGCTGAGCGCGGCGTAGATGGTGAGCAGGTTGCTGATACCGGGCTTGCTCTCCGGATCGTAGATGATCTCGCGGCCGGTGTCGGTGACCGCCGAGCGGATCTTCTTCGCCGATTTGGCCGGGTCGGCCAGCAGGTCGATGATGCCGGCCGGGGAGGACGACGACTTGGACATCTTGGCAGTCGGGTCCTGCAGGTCGAGGATCTTGGCGGTGTCCCGGACGATGTACGGGGCCGGCACGGTGAAGGTGGCGCCGAACCGGGTGTTGAACCGCTGGGCCAGGTCCCGGGTGAGCTCCAGGTGCTGCCGCTGGTCCTCGCCGACCGGGACCGCGTCGGCCTGGTAGAGCAGGATGTCGGCGGCCTGCAGCACCGGGTACGTGAACAGCCCCACGCTGGCCCGCTCGGCGCCCTGCTTGGCAGACTTGTCCTTGAACTGGGTCATCCGGCTCGCCTCGCCGAACCCGGTGATGCAGCCCATGACCCAGGCGAGCTGGGCGTGCTGCGGAACCTGGGACTGGACGAACAGGGTGCACCGGCCCGGGTCGAGGCCGGCGGCGAGCAGCTGGGCGGCGGCCACCCGGGTCCGCTGACGCAGCACCTGCGGGTCGTGCCCGGCGGTGATCGCGTGCAGGTCGACCACGCAGTAGAAGGTGTCGTGGGTGTCCTGCATCGCCACCCAGTTGCGCACCGCGCCGAGGTAGTTGCCGAGGTGAAACGAGTCGGCGGTGGGCTGGATGCCGGAGAGCACCCGGGGGCGGGAGGCGGGCTCGGACATGTCGACAATTCTGACAGCACCGGTGGATCGATGTCTCGCCGGTATCCGACCGGCGGCCGCCGGTCGGCAATGTTCGGCTCTGTTGGATTTACCCGTAGCCACTGTTGATTCCTGGCCGGATGTGGTGGAATCTTCACCGGACGACCGGCGGAGTGAAGGGACACCGATCGTGACACTCCCGGTAGCCGGCGGCGGCGCAGGCGACAGCGACGCGGGGCCGGTCACCCGCCGCGCTCACGACGGCTTCCAGCAGCGGTACGGCGTACCGCCAGCCGGTTCGTGGGCGGCACCTGGACGGGTCAACCTGATCGGCGAGCACACCGACTACAACGACGGCTTCGTGCTGCCGTTCGCCCTGCCGCACCGCACCGTCGTCGCGGCGAGCCTGGCAGAGGCAGCCGGAGAGGCCGGCCCGGCAGAGCCCGGCTGGACCGTCTGGTCGGAGCAGTCCGGCGAGGAGATCGCGTTCAGCGCCGCCGACGCGGACCGGCCCGGCGCGGTCGACGGCTGGGGCGGCTACGTCGCCGGCGTGGTGTGGGCGCTGCGCGAGGCCGGGTACCCCGTACCGGCCGTCCGGATGGCGATCGCGTCCGACGTACCGCTCGGCGCCGGTCTGTCGTCGTCGGCCGCGCTGGAGGCCGCGGTGCTGACCGCCCTGGCCGACCTCGGCGGCATCGGCACCGACCAGCTGCCGGTGGCCCGGCGGCCGGCGCTGGCCCAGCGGGCGGAGAACGGCTACGCCGGGGTGCCCTGCGGGATCATGGACCAGTCGGCGTCGATCCGTTGCCGGGCCGGGCATGCGCTGTTCCTGGACTGCCGGTCACTCGACGTCGACCACGTCCCGTTCGACCTGGCCGCCGCCGGGCTGGCCGTCCTGGTGGTCGACACCCGGGCCCCGCACCGGCACGTCTCCGGCGAGTACGCCGCCCGGCGGGCCGCCTGCGAACGGGCGGCCGGGCTGCTCGGCGTGCCGGCGCTGCGCGACGTGCCGGTCGATGGTCTGCCAGCCGCCCTGGACCGGCTGCCGGACGACCCGATACGACGCCGGGTCCGGCACGTGGTCACCGAGAACCACCGGGTCCGGGAAACGGTCACGCTGCTGCGGGCCGGCCGGATCCGCGAGATCGGTCCACTGCTGACCGCCTCGCACGCGTCGATGCGTGACGACTTCGAGATCACCGTGCCGGAGGTGGACGTCGCGGTGACCGCGGCGTTGGCCGGCGGCGCGTACGGTGCCCGGATGACCGGCGGCGGCTTCGGCGGCTGCGTGTTGGCGCTGGTCGATGCGGATGCCGCCGACCGGGTGGCGGCCACAGTGGGCGCGGCGTACGCCGAGCACGGCTTCCCGCCACCGACGTTCTTCACCGCCCTGCCCTGCGCGGGAGCCAAACGGATCCACTAACCTCGCCGCGACACATTAGACCAGTGGCGGCGGAGGTGCCCGTGGTGCAGGAGATGACCGACCGGCCGGCGGAGGACACCCCGTTCCTGGTCCGGATCGACGGACGCCGGTTCCTGATCTGGGCCGGCGGGCTGGCCGCCGTCTGCTGGTTGCTGGCCGGTGGGCTGCTCGGCGGGGTGGCGTACCTGGCCGCGAGGGAGGCGGCGGCCGGCCGCACGGCGACAATGGCGTTGGCCGGTCTGCCGGTGCTGCTGCTCGGCGGGTTGCTGGCCGCGACGGTTGTCATGTGGCACGGCCGGTTCACCGGCCGGGGCCCGGTGCTGGCCGCCGACCGGACCGGGGTCTGGGTGGCGAACGGAAGTTTCCGCGCCAACCCGGTCTGGCTGCCGTGGGACGCGGTGTCGGCGGTGCAGGTCCGCCGGACCGGGATCGAGGACTTGATCTTCATCGACGCGCAGACGCCGCACCCGGCGGTGCCGCCGGGTGCCCGGCTGATGGTGCCGACCATGCTGCTGGACTGCGGCAGCACCCAGATCGTCGCGGCGCTCGGTGCGCTGGCCGCCGGCCGGGCCCCGGTCTACGGACGCTGGTGAAACTCAGCCACCGGGTCGGGCCCGCCGGTGACAGCGGACCCGACCCGTCGACCCTGGGTCAGCCGGCTTCGATGATCATGCCAGCGGCGGCGGTCCGGTTCGTCGACTCGTCGATCAGGATGAAACCGCCGGTGGTCCGGTTACGCCGGTACTCGTCGGTGAGCAGCGGGACCGTGGTCCGGAAGGTGACCCGACCGATGTCGTTGAGGCCGAGCTGGCTGGCCGCCTCGTCGCGGTGCAACGTGTTGACGTCCAGCCGGTACTGCACGCCACGGACCACGGCGCGGGCGCTGCGGGTGGTGTGCTTGATGGCGTACTTGCCGCCCAACTGCAGCGGCCGCGTCTCGTCCATCCAGCAGATCATCGCCTCGACGTCCTGAGCCGGGGTGGGCGCGTTGTGCGGCCGGCAGATCAGGTCGCCCCGGGAGATGTCCAGCTCGTCGGTGAGCCGTACGGTCACCGACATCGGCGGGAACGCCTCGTCGACCGGGCCGTCGGCGGTCTCGATGCTGGCGATCGTGCTGGTCAGCCCGGACGGCAGCACCATCACCTCGTCGCCGGGCTTGAGCACCCCGGAGGCGACCTGGCCGGCGTAGCCACGGTAGTCGGTGACGGTGGTCGACTGCGGCCGGATCACGTACTGCACCGGGAACCGTACGTCGACCAGGTTGCGGTCGGAGGCGATGTGCACGTGCTCCAGGTGGTGCAGCAGCGACGGTCCTTCGTACCAGGGGCTGCGCTCGGACCGGGTGGCGATGTTGTCACCGTTCAACGCCGAGATCGGGATGACCGACAGATCGGGCACCTCCAGCTTGGCGGCGAACGTGGTGAACTCGTCGGCGATCGCCTCGAAAATCGACTGGTCCCAGTCGACCAGGTCCATCTTGTTGACGCAGAGCACCAGGTGCGGCACCCGCAGCAGCGAGCAGAGGAAGGCATGCCGGCGGGACTGCTCGACCAGACCCTTGCGGGCGTCGACCAGGATCAGCGCCAGGTCGGCAGTGGAGGCACCGGTGACCATGTTGCGGGTGTACTGGGTGTGCCCGGGGGTGTCGGCGATGATGAACTTTCGCCGCGGGGTGGCGAAGTAGCGGTACGCCACGTCGATGGTGATGCCCTGCTCCCGCTCGGCGCGCAGGCCGTCGGTGAGCAGCGCCAGGTTGGTGTACTCGTCGCCCCGGGCCGCACTGACCGCCTCGACCGCTTCCAGCTGGTCGGTGAAGAGCGACTTGGTGTCGTAGAGCAGCCGACCGATGAGGGTCGACTTGCCGTCGTCGACGCTGCCGGCGGTGGCGAACCGCAGCAGGTCCATGGTCCGGGTGGTGGGGGCGTCAGCCGTCACCGTCATCAGAAGTAGCCCTCCCGCTTGCGGTCTTCCATGGCGGCCTCACTGACCCGGTCGTCGCCCCGGGTGGCCCCGCGTTCGGTGATCCGGGTCGCGGCGACCTCGTCGATCACCTTCTCGACGGTGTCCGCCGGGGAGCGGACCGCCGCTGTGCAGGAGGCGTCGCCGACGGTACGGTACCGAACCTTCTCGACGAACGGCGTCTCGCCGGAGCGGGGCTGGATGAACTCGTTGACCGCGTACAGCATGCCGTCGCGCTCGATCACCTCGCGCTCGTGGGCGAAGTAGATCGGTGGCAGCTCGATCCGCTCCCGCGCGATGTAGTGCCAGACGTCCAGCTCGGTCCAGTTGGACAGCGGGAAGACCCGGATCGACTCGCTTGGGTGGTGCCGGCCGTTGTACAGCGACCACAGCTCGGGGCGCTGGTTCTTCGGGTCCCACTGGCCGAACTCGTCGCGGAACGAGAAGACCCGCTCCTTGGCCCGGGCCTTCTCCTCGTCCCGGCGGGCCCCGCCGAACAGGGCGTCGAACCGGTACTTTTCGACCGCGGCCAGCAGCACCGGGGTCTGGATGCGGTTGCGCATCCCGTCCGGCGACTCGCGGACCAGCCCCGATTCCAGGGCTTCCGGCACGCTGGCGACGACCAGCTGCAGGCCGAGCT
The DNA here is from genome assembly GCF_048060315.1 of Micromonospora sp. LOL_013. Classification (NCBI taxonomy): domain Bacteria; kingdom Bacillati; phylum Actinomycetota; class Actinomycetes; order Micromonosporales; family Micromonosporaceae; genus Micromonospora; species Micromonospora sp. LOL_013. The sequence goes on along the minus strand of NZ_JBHMIQ010000038.1, from coordinate 42,884 downwards.
CGTCGACCCGGCGGTCCCGGTAGTCGAGCACCTCTTGGAAGTTGTGCCCAGTGTCGACGTGCATCACCGGGAACGGGATCCGGGCCGGGGCGAACGCCTTCTGCGCCAGTCGCAGCATGACGATCGAGTCCTTGCCGCCGGAGAAGAGCAGCACCGGCCGCTCCAGCTCGGCGACGACCTCGCGCATGACGAAGATGCTCTCCGCCTCCAGCGCGTCGAGGTGGGAGACGCGGTACGCGGTCGCGTTGGTCATCACACCCACCCCTGGTTGTGGGTCATCCGAAGCTTGGTCATCCGAATACCAGACCTTTCCGGTTGGCAAGCTGGAGATAGAGGGTCAGGATACCTGCAGATGCTGTCGCAACGCTGCGAGCAGTTTGCTGGCAAGATCCCGTCGGCAGACCACCAAATCTGGCAGCCGCGGGTTGGCCTCGTTGTATTGCAGCGCAGATCCGTCGATCCGGGAAGCGTGCAGACCGGTGGCGGTCGCCACGGCGACCGGCGCGGCCGAGTCCCACTCGTACTGGCCGCCGGCGTGCACGTAGGCGTCGGCGTCGCCGGCGATCACCGCGGCGATCTTGGCACCGGCTGAGCCCATCGGCACCAGCTCGGCACCGAGCTGCTCGGCGAGGGCGGTGACGAAGGCCGGTGGCCGGCTGCGGCTGGCGGCCAGCCGGATCGCGCCGCCGGCCGACGCCGCCGCCGGCATCGGCGGGTACGGCGGCGGGTGCTCGGTGCTGATCGTGCGGTGCTGGGCGGGCAGTCCCACCGCGCCGGCGACCAGCCGGTGCGGGGTGGAGCCGCTGCGGGACCAGAGCGCCACGTGCACCGCCCAGTCGGCGCGGCCCTCCTCGGAGAACTCCCGGGTGCCGTCGAGCGGGTCGATGATCCACACCCGGTCGGCGGTGAGCCGGGACGGCCCGGCGTCCGTCGAGATCTCGGCGTCCGGGTCCGGCAGCGCCTGGCGGGCGCCGTCGTCCTCCTCCGACAGCACCGCGTCCGCCGGCCGCCAGCGGGCCAGCTCGGTACGGAGCAGGTCGTGGGAGACCTTGTCACCGGCTGCCTTGAGCGCGGTCGGGTCGGCGTACCCCAGCTCCTCACGGACCTGGAGCAGCGACTCGCCGGCGCGCCCGGCGAGCCATCGGGCGAATGCGGCATCGGTTACCGGCGGCGTGCTCATCTGGCTCCTCTCGTACCTGCCCGGCGGACGCCGGGCCGTCCACCGGAATCCACGGGCGGTGTTCTGCCCGGTTCACGATCCAGCTGTCCCAGATGTAACGCCACAGCCGCCGCTCAGCTGCTGTGGTACGTGTTCTGGGCCCACTCGAGCCCCCGGACGACCACCGCTTCCACCAGGTCAGCGGCCCGATCGACGAGAAAGTCGAGTTCCTTGCGTTCAGTTGTCGAGAAATCTGACAAAACATAATCTGCTGGATCCTGTCGACCGGGCGGACGCCCGATCCCGAACCTGACCCGCAGGTACTCCTTGCTGCCGAGCGACCGGGACATGGAGCGCAGCCCGTTGTGGCCGCCCTCTCCACCGCCCTGCTTCACCCGCAGTCGACCGTAGTCGATATCCAGCTCGTCGTGCACTGTGACGATCTGCTCGACCGGCACCTTGTAGAACTTCGCCAACGCGGCCACCGGGCCGCCGGAGAGGTTCATGTACGTCAGCGGCTTCGCCAGCACCAGCTTCGGGCCGCCCAGGCCGAGTCGCCCCTCGCCGGACTCGGCCGCCGCCCTACGGTGCCGGCTCAACCGGACACCCAGCCGACCGGCGAGCAGGTCCGCGACCATGAACCCGACGTTGTGCCGGTTGCGGGCGTACTCCCGGCCCGGGTTACCCAGCCCCACGACCAGCCACGGCGCCGTCTCCACCACACCTCCTGAAACGGATCAAGGCGTCACGCCGCGGCAGGGCCGGCAGCGGGACGCCCGGATCGTCGAACGGCAGGTCAGACCGGCTGCTCCGCGGCGCCCTCGGCGACGGGCTCCTCGGCCGTCTCCTCGCCGGTCTGGGCGGCGGTCGGTGCGGCGGAGATCACCACGAGCACGGTCGTCGGGTCGACGGCCAGCTCGACCCCGCCCGGCAGCTGAACGTCGCCAGCGGTGACGTGCGAACCGGGCTCCAAGCCCTCGATCGAGACCTCCAGCGACTCCGGCACCCGGGTCGCCTCGGCGCTGACCGACAGCGTGTCGTGCTCGTGCATCACCAGGGTGCCCTTGGCCGGCTCGCCGGCCAGTTGCACCGGGATGTCCACGGTGACCTTCTCACCACGGCGGACCAGCAGCAGGTCGACGTGCTCGAAGGTGTCCTTGACCGGGTCACGCTGGATCGCCTTGGTCAACGCCAGCGCCTGGGTGCCGTCGGTGATGTCGATGGCGAACAGCTGGTTGGCGCCACCGTGCCGGATAGCGGCGGCGAACTCACGGGCGGGCAGCGCGATGTGCTTGGGCTTCTCGCCGTGGCCGTACAGCACGGCGGGCACCTTGCCGGCCCGGCGGGTACGGCGGGCACCACCCTTACCGAACTCGGTGCGGGGCTCGGCGCTGATCTTTACCTCGGACACGGGAGTACTCCTGGAGTTTCGGCAGTGCGTGCGGGGGAACCTGATCCGGCTCCGGAGAGACGGACGCGATGTCGGCGGTGCCGGGCGAAGGGGCACGCTGGGCGCTCGTCCAACTGGGCAGTGCCCGGAGCACCGCGTCGATCACGGTGCTCCGGGCGGCAGCGCTTCGTCAGCAGCGGCCCGCAGGGCACCCTCGCCGTGGCAACCGCACCAGTCTACCCGAGGCTGGTGAACAGATTCAGCCAGTACCCCTGTCCCTGTGCGGGCGGCCCAGCCCGCAGGCGCGGGCCATGAATCAGCTCAGCCCGCCGAACAGCGTCGTCACCGAGCCGTCGTCGAAGACCTCGCGGATCGCCCGGGCCAACAGCGGCGCGATGGACAGTACGGTGAGTTTGTCCAACTGCTTCTCCGCGGGCAACGGCAGGGTGTTGGTCACCACCACCTCGCTGATCCGGCTGTTCTTCAACCGCTCGGTCGCCGGGTCGGACAGCAACGCGTGGGTGGCCGCCACCGCGATGTCCGACGCACCCGCGTCGTAGAGGATCTCCGCCGCCTTGGTGATCGTCCCACCGGTGTCGATCATGTCGTCGACGATCAGGCAGACCCGGCCCTCGACGTCGCCGACCACCCGGTTCGCCACCACCTGGTTCGGCTTGAGCGGGTCCCGGGTCTTGTGAATGAAGGCCAGCGGGCAGCCGCCGAGCCGGTCGGTCCAGCGCTCGGCCACCCGGACCCGGCCGGAGTCCGGCGCGACCACGGTCATCGGCCGCCCGGCGAACCGGCTCTCGACGTAGCCGGCCAGGATGTCCATCGCGAAGAGGTGGTCGACCGGGCCGTCGAAGAAGCCCTGGATCTGCGCGGTGTGTAGATCGACGGTGAGGATCCGGTCCGCGCCGGCGGTGCGCAGCAGGTCGGCGATCAGCCGGGCGGAGATCGGCTCCCGGCCGCGGTGCTTCTTGTCCTGACGCGAGTACGGGTAGAACGGCAGCACCACGGTGATCCGCTTGGCCGAGCCACGTTTCAGCGCGTCGATCATGATCAGGGTCTCCATCACCCAGCGGTTGACACCGTGGGTGACCGACTGGACGACGAACGCGTCCGAGCCGCGGACCGACTCCTTGTACCGGACGAAGATCTCGCCGTTGGAGAACTCGTACGAGTCGGCCGGGGTGGGTGCGATGCCGAGCACTTCACCGATCTCCTCGGCAAGCTCGGGGAAACCCCGGCCGGTGAAAAGCATCAGGCTCTTGCGGTTCTCGGCGACGATGCTGCCCATCGAGACGTCTGCTCCCGTCAGGGTGGTTGCGGACGCCGACCTGGCTGGGCCGTGCGCCGCTGGACTAGTCAGACGCAGTATCTCCCGGAACCGGGTCAGTGGCACCGTGATGGTGGGCCGCTTCACCGTTCCCAGCCCCGACCTGCCCGTTCCCGGCGTCGGCCGGCCCGTTCCCGGCACCGACCGTACCGGCCGTGGCGCGTTCGGCGGCCGTCGCGGCGGCGGTGCCCGGCCGGCGGGACCGCACCCAGCCGTCGACCGTGCGCTGCTGGGCCCGGGTGACGGCGAGCGCGCCGGGCGGCACGTCCCGGTTCACCACGCTGCCTGCTCCGACGTACGCACCGGCGCCGATCTCGACCGGGGCGATCAGGCTGCTGTCACAGCCGACGAAGGCGGACTCCCCCACTGTGGTGTGGCTCTTGTGCACCCCGTCGTAGTTGACGAAGATCGTCGCCGCACCAATGTTGGCCCGGGCGCCGATCGTGGCGTCCCCGACGTAACTCAGATGCGGCACCTTGGCGCCCGCGCCAATCTGCGACTTCTTCACCTCGACGAAGGTGCCGACCTTGGCCCGCTCGTCGAGCTGGGCGTCCGGGCGCAGATAGGCGTACGGCCCGACGCTCGCGCCGGCGCCGATCCGGGCCTGCACGGCGTGCGACCGCAGCACGGTCGCGCCCGCGCCGACGGCGGTGTCGATCAGCGTGACGTCCGGCCCGACGGTGGCCTCGGCACCGACCGTGCTGGTGCCGTACAGCTGGGTGTTCTGCTCGACGACGGCGTCGCGTTCCAGGTGCACTGTCACGTCGATCCAGGTGGTGGCCGGGTCGAGGATGCTCACCCCGGCGCGCATCCAGCCCTCGTTGACCCGGTCGGCGAGCAGCCGGCGCAGCCGGGCCAGCTCCACCCGGTCGTTGCAGCCCAGGGTCTCGGTCACGTCGGTGGCGATGTGCACGCCGACCGGTGCTCCGGCGGCGGCGAGCAGGCCGACGGCGTCGGTCAGGTACTCCTCGCCCTGGTCGTTGTCGGTGGTGAGCTTGCCGAGCGCGTCGCGCAGTCCGGCCGCGTCGAAGGCGTAGATCCCGGCGTTGATCTCGCGGATCCGGCGCTGCTCCGGGCTGGCGTCGCGCTCCTCGACGATGCGTTCCAGGCCGCCGGTTGGGTCGCGGACGATCCGGCCCAGCCCGGTTGGGTCGGCGACCTCGGCGGTCAGGACGGTGGCGGCCGCCCCGGCCGACTCGTGCGCCTCGATCAGCTCGGCCACCGTCTCCGGGCGCAGCAGCGGCACGTCGCCGTTGAGCACCACGACCGTGCCGGTGGCGTCGGGCGCGGCCGCCATCGCCAGCCGGACCGCGTGCCCGGTGCCGTGCTGCTCGGCCTGCAGCACCGGTACGGCCGCCGGGGCGATCTCCGACAGGTGGGCGGTGACCTGCTCGGCGCGGTGTCCGACGACGACCAGGGTGCGCTCGGCGGCGGCGGCCGTGGCGGCGGCGAGGACGTGCCCGACCAGGGTCCGGCCGAGCAGCGGGTGCAGCACCTTGGGTAGCGCCGATTTCATCCGCTTGCCTTCGCCGGCAGCGAGGACGACCACGGTACGGGACCGGGGCTGGATCACGAGAAATGCTCCCGTCAGGGCGGCGGCACGTTCTACTTGACCAGACGAGACATTCAGCGTCACGACAGCGAGGCTGAGTGCCACGGGAAGCTCGGCCGCTAGGACTCGAACCTAGAATATCGGGACCAAAACCCGAGGTGTTGCCAATTACACCACGGCCGATCGTGCTACGGAGACAGCCTAGCGTGCCGGGCGGAGTCCGGCGTACTCCCGTCGCCCGGCACGGGCGGGCCGGGTGGACACGCACGCCGACCCGGCTCCGGAACTCGACCGTAGAAAACTACGGCTCCGTAGGTTACGGTGACGTAGGCGTAAGTTCCCGTTCTTTCACCGCTGGCCGCCGCACCGGCTGGAACGCCCCGGCGCACCGCGGTCGAACCGTCACCGCTGCGAGGTGCCATGTCAACCGCCCTACTCGAGCCACCACAGACCAACCCCGGACCCGCCCCCAAGCCGCTGACCGTCGGCAAACAGTCGATCGGTGTGCTGATCGTCCTCGGTGCCTTCGTGACCGTCCCGTTCCTGGCGCTGATCGCCGCCGTACCGGTCGCCTGGGGCGGCTGGCTGGGCTGGACCGACGTCGCCATCGGGCTGGTCTTCTACGTGGTGGCCGGACTGGGCATCACCGTCGGGTTCCACCGGTACTTCACCCACGGCTCGTTCAAGGCGAAGCGGTGGCTGCGGATCACCCTGGCGCTCGCCGGCTCGCTGGCGATCGAGGGCAACGTGATCCAGTGGGTCGCCGACCACCGCCGCCACCACGCCTTCAGCGACATCGAAGGTGACCCGCACTCCCCCTGGCGGTTCGGCACCAGCGTCTGGGGGCTGACCAAGGGCCTGCTCTACGCCCACGTCGGCTGGTTGTTCCACCGGGACCTGACCAACCAGAAGCGGTTCACCCCCGACCTGCTCGCCGACAAGGACATCCGTCGCATCGACCAGTTCTTCCCGGCGCTGGTCGTGTTCACCATGCTCGCCCCGGCCGCGATCGGCGGCCTGGTCACCTGGTCCTGGCAGGGTGCGCTGACCGCGTTCTTCTGGGCCGGCCTGGTCCGGGTGGCGATGCTGCACCACATCACCTGGTCGATCAACTCGGTCTGCCACGTCTACGGGGAACGGCCGTTCGAGGTGCGGCAGGGCGACAAGGCGTCGAACTTCTGGCCGCTGGCCATCCTGTCCTTCGGCGAGAGCTGGCACAACCTGCACCACGCCGACCCTACCTGCGCACGGCACGGCGTACTGCGCGGGCAGATCGACATCTCCGCGCGGGTGATCTGGCTGCTGGAGAAGACCGGCGCGGTCTCCAACGTCCGCTGGCCGAAGCCCGATCGGATCGCGGCCAAGCTGGTCAAGCCGGCCGGCTGAGCCGGTCCGCGGCCGGTACGGTTACCCACCGGGTCGGTGCGGGCACCGACCCGGTGGCCCGGCACTGGCAGGATGAGCCAAGTGACGGACAACCCAACCACCAACGGTGACCCTTCACCGGGCGGCACACCGGCACCGCCACCACCACCGGCGGTGCCGGCCAAATCGAACTCCCGGGTCCGCATGTCGGCCGCGCAGCGGCGGGAACAGCTGATCACCATCGGGCGGCAGCTCTTCGCCGAACGGGGGTTCGACGCCACCTCCATCGAGGAGGTCGCCTCCCGGGCGAAGGTATCCAAGCCGGTGGTGTACGAACACTTCGGCGGCAAGGAAGGGCTGTACGCGGTCGTGGTGGACCGGGAGGTCCGCGCCCTGCTCGACCGGATCACCAACGCGCTGACCGCCGGGCACCCACGGGAGCTGCTGGAGCAGGCCGCGCTGGCGCTACTGGACTATATCGAGGCGGAGACGAACGGCTTCCGGGTGCTGGTGCGCGAATCGCCGCTGCTGTCGGCCGCCGGCAACTTCTCCAGCGTGATGAACGACGTGGCGCACCAGGTGGAGCACATCCTCGGTGCCGAGTTCAAGAGCCGGGGGTACGACCCGAAGCTCGCCGAGCTGTACTCCCAGGCGCTGGTCGGGATGGTCGCGCTGACCGGGCGCTGGTGGCTGGAGGTACGCAAGCCGCGCAAGGAGACGGTCGCCGCGCACCTGGTCAACCTGGCCTGGAACGGCCTGTCCCACCTGGAAGCGAAACCCACCCTGCTGACCCGACGCCGCAACCACTGACCGCCGGGTCAGGTCGGGTCTGGGTACGCTCACCGCCGGGCCCGCTCGGCCGGTCGGTGCGCGCCGCGCCGGTAGCGTTCCTCGTCGCCGGCCGCCTCGACCGGCCCCACCTTGTCGTACAGGCCGGTGGCCAGGAAGACCAGCCCGAAGATCAGCGACACGATCACCGTCGACATCGAGAAGTTCAGGAAGTTGGCGTCGGTCTGCAGCAGGGCCATCATCAGCAGGCCGGTGACCATGAAGACCACCGCGATGGTGAGGTTGGCAAGGTGCCCGGCCCGGCCGCCGATGATCGCCCCGATCAGGATCAGCCCGCCGTAGACGATCGAGGAGATTGAGAACGCGAGGTTGGTGCGCAGCCCGAGCACCCAGACGTCGTCCCGGGCAAAAAGCGGATCACCCCAGGTCGCCACCGTTCCGACGATGCCGAAGATCAGCACGTAGAGGCCGGTCAGCCCGGCGATCGTCCGGTAGACCGGCCGCAGCGGGTGATTGACCGGGATGTGCGCCATGGCTGCCGCTCCTGTCGCCGACCAGGGGCCCGCGTCGCGGCGACGCGGGCGTCTTTCCCCGGATTCTCCCGCCGGGAGTGGGCTGCGCGCAGCAGAACCGACCGGTAGGCGGCCGCAGGACCAGGTCAGAGCACCAGCCGGCCGTCCCGCCACGCCTGGGCCTCCTGCTCGGTGCCGGTCCGGCCGTACATGGCGGCCATCAGCAGCACCAGGCCGATGACCATCACGACCAGGCAGGTGCTCACCGTGAAGTTGAGGAAGTTGGCGTCGGTGCGCAGCACCGCCAACTCGGCCAGGCTCAACGCCATCAGACCGTACGCCAGCACCTTGTTGATCGCCGTGTCGATGTTGCGGCCGAGCCCCACGCCGGCCAGTACGGCCACGCCCAGCACCAGACACAGCCCGGAAAAGCCGAGGTTGGCGCCCTGACCGAGCACCCGGCTGTCGTTCTGCGCGAAGAGGGCGTCACCGCTGGTGACGATGATCCCGACGACACCGAAGATCACCAGGTAGAGGCCGGTCAGCGCGGCGACCGCCCGGTAGATCGGCCGGGCGGGGTGGTTGACGGGGGTGTGCATGGGGTCTGCTCCAACGCCGACGGGGGGTGGTCGCCGACGATTGTCGCTCATCGCCCGCGACCAGCGGGGGGTGGCCCCGGCCACCTGCCGTCTAACTCACCTGCTCGGCCAGGGCAAGCCACTGCTCCTCGGTGCGGCTGCGCTGCGCCTGTACCTCACGTAGTCGGGCATCCAGCTCGGCGAGCCGGTTGAAGTCGGTGGCATGCCGGGCCAGCTCTTCGTGCAGCGCTGCCTCTTGCTGCTCCAGCTTGCCGACCTGGCGCTCCAGCCGGGCCAGCTCCTTGCGGGCCGCCCGCAGGTCACCGGCGGACAGCCCGCCACCGGCGGCGTCACCCACCGACCGATCGCCGGCCCCCGCCGGGCCGGCCGTACCCGAACCGGCCGGCCGAGCCGCCCCGGAGCCGGCACCGGCGGCCCGCGCCGCCCCGGCACCGGCGGCGCCGCCGGCTCGGGCCAGGTACTCGTCGACTCCGCCCGGCAGGTGCACCAGCCGGCCGTCGCCGAACATGCCGTACGCCTCGTCGGTGACCCGCTCGATCAGGTACCGGTCGTGGCTGGCCACGATCAGCGTGCCCGGCCACGAGTCGAGCAGGTCCTCAAGCGCCGTCAGGGTGTCGGTGTCCAGGTCGTTGGTGGGCTCGTCGAGCAGCAGCACGTTCGGCTCGGCGGCCAGCAGTCGCAGCAGCTGCAGCCGGCGACGCTCGCCACCGGACAGATCTCCGACCGGGGTCCACAGCCGTCGGTCGGTGAAGCCGAACATCTCCGCGAACTGGGTGGCGGCCAACTCCCGGTCGCCGAACACCACCCGGCGCGCGACCTCCTCCACCGCCTCCAGCACCCGCAGCTCGCTGGGCAGTTCGGCCAGCTCCTGGGACAGGAACGCCGGCCGGACCGTCGCCCCGGTGATCACCCGGCCCTGCTGCGGGGCGCGGACCCCGGCCAGCAGCCGCAGCAGTGTGGTCTTGCCGGCCCCGTTGGCGCCGACGATCGCGCACCGGTCCCCCGGACCGATCTGCCAGGTCAGCCCGTCGAGGATCAGCTTGTCCCCGGCGTACGCGGTGACCTCGTCCAGCTCGTAGACCTGCTTGCCGAGCCGGGCGGTGGCCAGCCGGTGCAGCGACACGGTGTCGCGCGGCGGCGGCACGTCGGCGATCAGCGCGTTCGCCGCCTCGATCCGGAAGCGCGGTTTGGAGGTACGGGCCGGCGGGCCACGGCGCAGCCAGGCGATCTCCTTACGCAGCAGGTTCTGCCGGCGGGCCTCGGTGGCCGCCGCGACCCGCTCCCGTTCGGCGCGGGCCAGCGTCCAGGCGGCGAACCCGCCCTCGTAGGCGCGGACTGTCTGGTCGGCGACCTCCCAGGTGTCGGTGCAGACCTCGTCGAGGAACCACCGGTCGTGGGTGACCACCACCAGCGCGCCCCGGCGACGCTGCACCAGGTACGCGGCGAGCCAGGCCACCCCGGCGACGTCCAGATGGTTGGTCGGTTCGTCCAGGATCAGCAGCTCGGCCGGACGGATCAGCAACGCGGCCAGGGCGATCCGGCGCCGCTCGCCGCCGGACATCGGCCCGACCGGCTGGTCCAGGCCGAGGTGCGGCATGCCGAGACCGTCCAGGACGGTACGCACCCCGGCGTCGCCGGCCCACTCGTGCTCGGCGCCGAACCCCTCGGCCAGCCACCCGGTGCCGAGCACCACGTCCCGTACGGTGGCGTCGCCAGCCAGCTCGAGCGTCTGGGGCAGCGCGGCGACCCGCAGGTCCCGGCGGTGGGTGACCCGCCCGGCGTCGGGTTCCTCGGCCTTGGTGAGCAGCCGCAGCAGGGTCGATTTGCCGGCACCGTTGAGACCGACGACGCCGATCCGGTCGCTGTCGTCCAGGCCCAGCGAGACCTCGGTGAGCAACTGCCCGACTGCGCCGTAGCCCTTGGACACCCGGTCCAGATTGACGATGTTCACCATCAGACCAGCCTCGCCCCGGCGACGGCGCCGTGCGCGAGGTGTACGTCCCGGCAGACCCCGGCGTCGTCGAGCGCGGCCGCGACGGTGCCCGCACCGGCCGCGTCCGCCGCCAGAAAGACACAGGTCGGGCCGGACCCGGAGACCATGCCGGCCAGCGCCCCGGCGGCCACCCCGGTGGCCAGCACCTGCTTGATCGCCGGACGCATGGACAGCGCGGCCGGCTCGAGATCGTTGCCGAGCGCGCCGGCCAGCACCTGCGGATCCCGCTGGCGCAGCGCGGCCAGCAGCTCGTCGGCGGCGCCGACCGGCGGCGGCGCCGCACCGGCCGCCCGCAGCCGGTCCAGCTCGGCGTACACCTCGGGGGTGGACAGGCCGCCGTCGGCGACCGCGACGACCCAGTGCCAGGTGGTGGGTCGGGCCAGCACCGGGCTGATCGCCTCGCCCCTGCCGGTGCCCAGCGCGGTGCCGCCGTGCAGCAGGAACGGCACGTCCGAGCCGAGGCCGGCGGCCAGCCCGGCCAGGTCGTCACGGGACAGCCCGGTCCCCCACAGTTCGTCGCAGGCGACCAGCGCGGCGGCGGCGTCCGCGCTGCCGCCGGCCAGGCCGGCGGCGAGCGGGATCTGCTTGCGCAGGTGCAGTCGGGCGTGCGCGGGGATCCGGGCGTGCGCGGCCAGCGCCCGGGCGGCGCGCAGCACCAGGTTGGAGTCGTCCAGCGCCAGCTCGCCGGTGCCCTCACCGTCCATGGTCAGGATCAGGGTGTCGGCCCGCCGGGCGGTCAGTTCGTCGTAGAGCGCGATCGCGTGGTAGACGGTGCTCACCTCGTGGTAGCCGTCCGGCCGGAGCGGGCCGACGGCCAACCGCAGGTTGATCTTGGCTGGCACCCGTACCTTGACCGAGTTGCGCGCGCCGCGACGGAAACCGTCGTCCTCGTCGCCCGGCCGCCACGCCTCGGTCACCGGGAAATACCCCGGCTGAGGTGGGCCGCGCGGGTACCTCTCATCACGATCACGGGCGCCAGCCTACTCGGCCACCGTTTCGGCCAGCGGCGCCGCCGCAGCGATCGCCGCGAACTGCGCCACGGTCAACGCCTCGCCCCGCGCACCCGGGTCAACCCCGGCCATGGCCAGCACCTCCGCCGCCCGGTCCGCCCCGCCGGCCCAGCCGGCCAGCGCCGCCCGCAGCGTCTTGCGGCGCTGCGCGAACGCGGCGTCCACCACGGCGAAGACCCGCCGCCGGAACCCGTCCACCGGCTGCCCCGCCGGCACCGACGGTGGCTCCCGGCTGGTGAACGCGACCAGCCCGGAGTCGACGTTGGGCACCGGCCAGAACACGCTCGGCGGGACCCGACCCGCGGTGCGGGCGGCGGCGTACCAGGCCAGCTTCACCGACGGTACGCCGTACGTGCGCGAGCCCGGACCGGCGACCAGCCGGTCGGCCACCTCCTTCTGCACCATCACCAGCCCCTGCCGCAGGCTGGGCAGCTCGGCGAGCAGGTGCAGCACCACCGGCACCGCCACGTTGTACGGCAGGTTGGCCACCAGCGCGGTCGGCTTGGGCCCGCCGAGGCCGGCGGCGGTGATCCGCAGCGCGTCGGCGGTGTGCACGGTCAGCCGGGCGAGGTCACCGCCGCAGCCGGCGACGGTCGGCGGCAGCGCGCCGGCCAGCACCGGATCGATCTCCACCGCGTGCAGGTGGCGTACCTGGTCGAGCAGGCCAAGGGTCAGCGAGCCGAGCCCGGGGCCGACCTCCAGCACCACCGCGTCCGGTGGCAGATCGGCGGCGGACACGATCCGCCGGACCGTGTTCGGGTCGTGCACGAAGTTCTGCCCGAGCCGTTTGGTGGGCGCTACCGCCAGCCGGCCGGCCAGCTCCCGGATCTGCGCCGGGCCGAGCAGCTCGGTCACCGGCTCACCACGGCCCGAACACCCGGTCACCGGTGGCCGAGATCGCGGCGCACAGCTCGGCCAGGTCGGTGCCGGTGACCTCGGCCAGCAGCCGGACGGTGTGCGGGATCAGGTAGGAGGCGTTCGGCCGGCCCCGGTGCGGCATCGGCGTCAGGTACGGTGCGTCGGTCTCCACCAGCATCTGCTCGACCGGCGTCACGGCGGCTGCGGCGCGCAGCCCGGCGGCGTTGCCGAAGGTGACCGTACCGGCGAAGCTGAGCACGAAGCCGCGCCGGACGCAGTCGGCGGCGAAATCCGCGTCGCCGGAGAAGCAATGCATCACCACGGTCTGCGGGGCGCCTTCGGAGTCGAGCACCCGCAGCACGTCGGCGTGCGCGTCCCGGTCGTGGATCACCAGCGGCTTGCCGTACCGCTTGGCGATCGCGATGTGCGCCCGGAAGCTGGCCTGCTGCGCGACGAGTCCGTCCGGCCCGGTCCGGAAGTGGTCCAGCCCGGTCTCGCCGACGCCGCACACCCGGTCGGCGGCGGCCAGCGCCTCGATCTCGCGCAGCGCCTCATCCAGGTCGGTCAGTCGGGGTGCCTCGTTGGGATGCAGGGCGACCGTGGCGACCACCGCCGGCGATCGCGTGGCGAGGTCCGCGCCCCAGCGCGACGACTCCAGGTCGACACCGACCTGGACCAGCCGGTCGACGCCGACCGACGCGGCCCGGGCGATCAGGGTGGCCACCGGGTCACCGCTGTCCCGGCCGGGCACCGCCGGTTCGGCGACGGTCAGGTCCAGGTGGGTGTGGCTGTCGATCACCGGTACGGGCAGCGGGTCGGGTGGCGGCGGGAACTCCCCGGCCCGGCGGGCGGCCCGCTGCCGGCGGGTCTCGGCTGGCTGCGTCATCATCGGACAGCATCACACGTCCCGGTCCGGCCGGTTCACCGGCCCACCCGGGCGGCGTCGCCGATGCCCCGGCCGGCCGGCACGTCCGCTTCGAGGGGGCGGTCTACCCGGCTGAGGAGCTGCCAGCTGGGCGGACGTGCACCAGCTGAGCCAGACGCCGACGGCCGCCGATCACCCGGCGATCACCGTGGTCCGGCGCACGGTCCAGCGTGGCACCCGGATGAGGAAGGTTCTCTCCGGCCGGCAGGTGGCCGGATTCCGCCCACAGCGCACGCGGCAGGCCGGCCGCCGGCCCCTGGCTGACCACGAAGACGTTCTGCGGCCCGATCGGCATGATCAGGCCGAGGCCGAGCAGCAACCCGGCCAGGTAGTCGGTCACCGGTCAGCCGGTGAGTCGGGCCAGCTCCTCGTCGACGATCGACTCGTCGAGCTTGCGGAACACCGGCTTCGGCGCGGCCAGCGGCCGACCGACCTCGACCGGAGTGGACTCCCACCGGGCACCGTCGCGGTAGTCGCCGGTGAGGATCGGGTAGGCCGGCCCGACGTCGAGGTCGTCAACCTCGACGATCCGGGGCATCGGCGCGTGTACGCCGGTGCCGCCGAGCAGCTCGTGGATCTTCTGCGCCGAGTGCGGCAGGAACGGGGTGAGCAGGGTGTTCGCGTCGGCGACCACCTGCAGGGCGACGTGCAGGACGGTGCCCATCCGGGGCTTGTCCGCCTCGCCCTTGAGCTTCCACGGGGCCTGGTCGGACAGGTACCGGTTGGCCTCGGCGACCACCCGCATCGCCGCACCGATGGCCTGCTTCTGCCGGTGCCGTTCGATCAGCGCGCCGACCGTGCCGAACGCGGCCCGGCTGGTCGCCAGCAGCGCTTCGTCGGCGGCGGTCAGCCCGGCCGGGTCGACCGGCGGGATGGCGCCGAAGTTCTTGGCGGCCATCGAGATCGACCGGTTGACCAGGTTGCCCCAGTCGTTGACCAGCTCGTCGTTGTTGCGGCGCCGGAACTCGGCCCAGGTGAAGTCGGTGTCCTGGCTCTCCGGACCGGCTACGGCGATGAAGTAGCGCAGCGCGTCGGCGTCGTAGCGGGCCAGGAAGTCCCGCACGTAGATGACCACCTGGCGGGAGGAGGAGAATTTGCGCCCCTCCATGGTCAGGAACTCGCTGGAAACCACCTCGGTGGGCAGGTTGAGCCGACCGAGCCGACCGGGCTCGCCGCCGTGGTCGCCCTCGCCGGAGTAGCCGAGCAGCAGCGACGGCCAGATCACCGAGTGGAAGACGATGTTGTCCTTGCCCATGAAGTAGTAGCCACGGGCGTCCTCGCCGTCGGTGTCCGCGATCCACCAGCGGCGCCAGGCGTCCGGGTCACCGGACCGCCGGGCCCACTCGATCGAGGCGGAGAGGTAGCCGATCACCGCGTCGAACCAGACGTAGATCCGCTTGTCGCCGCGCTCGCGCCAGCCGTCCAGCGGAATCGGCACGCCCCACTCCAGGTCCCGGGTGATCGCCCGGGGCTGCAGGTCGTCGAGCAGGTTGCGGGAGAACCGCAGCACGTTGGGCCGCCAGCCGTCGCGGGTGTCCAGCCACTTGCCGAGTGCCTGGGCGAACGCCGGCAGGTCGAGGAAAAAGTGCTCGGTCTCGACGAAGTTCGGCGTCTCCCCGTCGATCTTGGAGCGCGGTTCGATCAGCTGGACCGGGTCGAGCTGGTTGCCGCAGTTGTCGCACTGGTCGCCCCGGGCGGCGTCGTAGCCACAGATCGGGCAGGTGCCCTCGATGTAGCGGTCCGGCAGGGTGCGACCGGTCGATGGGGAGATCGCGCCGAGGGTGGTCTCCGCAACGATGTAGCCGTTGCGGTGCAACGTCTCGAACAGCTCCTGGACCACCCGGTAGTGGTTGCCGGTGGTGGTCCGGGTGAACAGGTCGTAGGACAGACCGAGCCCGTGCAGGTCCTCGACGATCACCCGGTTGTACCGGTCGGCCAGCTCGCGCGGCTTGAGCCCTTCGCTGTCGGCCTGCACCTGGATCGGCGTGCCGTGCTCGTCGGTGCCGGAGATCATGAGCACGTCGTGACCGGCCATCCGCATGTACCGGCTGAACACGTCGGAGGGCACCCCGAAACCGGAGACGTGGCCGATGTGGCGGGGCCCGTTGGCGTAGGGCCAGGCGACCGCCGCGAGAACGTGACTCATGCGACCAGCCTAGTTAGTGTCACCAGGCGTACGCGAACGGGTTGCCGAGCCGCCCGACGGAGCGCGACACGCCCGGAGGGGTTCGCCCCGGCTTCACGTACCGGGGTGTGGAATGGCGAGGTGACCGGGGAACCCAGCATGCCGGAGTCCGACGGGCCGACGACCGCCCGGCCCACCCGGGAGCCGGCGAGCGCTCCCGGGCAGCGTCGGCGGCGGCCGAGCCCCTGGGCGACTACCGGGCCGGAGGGCACCTGGTGGCACGGCGGCGAATCAGCCGCCGCCCAACCGGCCACGCCGGTGACCCCGGACGCCGACGAGCCGGCCGACACCGGCGCACCAGCCGACACGGACACACCAGCGGACACCGGCGGACCGGCCGACACCCGCGAACCGGGTGCCGGCGCAGCGACCCGGGACGGCAGACCGGTGCGGACCGTGACACCGGTAGCGGAGCGGCCGCTGGATCGCCCGGTCGCCCAGCAGCGGCGGACGCGGACCCGGCGGACCCGGCGGCCGGCGACCGGCATCGCCTGGATCGTGGTCGTCGCGGCGGCGGCGGCGTTCCTCGGCTGGGTCAGCGCCGAACCGCTGTGGCTGGCCGTCGGCCGGGGCGTCCCCGGCACCGCCACGGTCACCGACTGCACCGGCGACGGGTTGGGCCGACGGTGTCTCGGCGAGTTCGCCGCACAGACCGGCTTCACCGTCGACCAGGTACGGCTGTTCGGCGTACCGCCGGTGGACCAGGCCGTCGGCGCCGAGCTGACCGCCCGGATGTTGCACCGGGAACGGGACACCGCGTACGTCGTGGCCGATCTGGTCGTGCTGCACCTGCGGTGGTCGGTCGGCTGGGGGCTGACCGTGCTGCTCGGCGTACTGCTGATCTGGGGCAGCGGTGCCCGCCGGCTGGCCAGCGCGGCGGCCCGCCGGGGCGCCACGGTCGCCGCGTTGCTGGCACCGGTCCTGCTGGCCGCCGGGTTTCTGGCCGCCGCCTGGAGCGTCTGACATCGACCGACCGGGGCACGACGGCGACCACCCGAGGACACAAAGCATCGACGACCCGAAATATATTCTTCGGCGGGGAGGTCCCGCGACATCGGGCGGCGGCCTACGATCACGGGGTGATCTCGGCGGCAGACTCGGATGCGGCAAGCGGTGAACCAGCGGTGACGGTGACAGCGGACCGGCCGGTCCGTCCACCGGACGCCGGCCCGACGGGCCCCCACCCGGGCGGCACCGGGGCGTCGGGGCCGTCGGGGCCGACCGGCGGGGTCGGGCTGCCGGCCGTGGTCCGCCGCCGGCTGGCACCGCTGGACAACTGGCTGGAGCCGTGGTCCTGGCTGGCCACCGCCGTGGTGGTGACCATCGCCGGCGTACTGCGGCTGGTCAACCTGAGCCACCCGCCGGGCCTGATCTTCGACGAGCTCTACTACGCCAACGAGGCCAACGAGCTGCGCCAGTACGGCTTCGAGTGGGACGAGACCAACAACACCCCGGCGTACGTGGTGCATCCGCCGCTCGGCAAGTGGATCATCTCGCTCGGCGTCCGCTTGTTCGACTTCACCGAGTTCGGCTGGCGGATCTCGGCGGCAGTGGTCGGCATCCTGATGGTGCTGATCATCACCCGGACGGCTCGGCGGTTGTTCCGCTCCACGGTCCTCGGCTGCACGGCCGGGCTGCTGCTCGCCCTGGACGGCTTCCATCTGGTGCTGTCCCGGACCGCCCTGCTCGACATCTTCCTCGCGTTCTTCGTGCTCGCTGCCTTCGCCGCGCTGGTCGTCGACCGGGACTGGAGTCGGCGGCGGTGGCTGCGGGCGGTCGACGCCGGGCTCGACCCGACTCTGCCGGGCCGGGCCGGCCGACCGCCGTTCGCCGTACCGTGGTGGCGGCTGATCGCGGCCCTGCTGCTCGGCTGCGGTCTCGCCGTCAAGTGGAGCGCGCTGTGGTTCATCCCGGTGTTCGGCCTGCTGGTGATCTGGTGGGAGGCCGGTGCCCGCCGGTCCGCCGGGGTCCGCCGGCCGTGGCTGGACGCGGTGCTCGGCGAGATCGGCTGGCTGGTCCTCGGCGGGGTGCTGATCCTCGGCACCTACCTCGCCAGCTGGTCGGGCTGGCTGGCGACCGACGGCGGCTACCTGCGGCACTGGCGGGCGGACAACGGCATGTCCGAGGCGCCGGTCATCGGCGCCCTGCAGAACCTCTGGCACTACCACACCCAGGCGTACGGCTTCCACAGCACATTGGAGACGGAGCACCGCTACCAGTCGTGGCCGTGGCAGTGGCTGCTGCTGGGCCGCCCGGTCGCCTTCCACTGGACCGACCAGACCGCCTGCGGAGCACCCAGCTGCGCCGAGGAGGTACTGCTGCTCGGCACTCCGCTGCTGTGGTGGTCGTTCCTGCCGGCCCTGGCTGCGCTGGTCTGGCTCGGTATCGCCCGGCGGGACTGGCGGGCCGGTGCGATCCTCGCCGGAGTGACCGCCGGGCTGCTGCCGTGGTTCTACTACGCCACCGAGGGCCGGACGATGTTCTCCTTCTACACCGCGCCGGCGCTGCCGTTCCTGATCCTCGCGGTGACCTATGTGCTCGGCGCGATCGTCACACCGTCGGGTGGGACGGCGGTCGCCGATCCGGCCGGCAACGACCGGCGGTTGGTCGGCGCGGTGGTCGCCGGCACCTACGTTCTGCTGGTCGCCGTCTGCTTCGCGTACTTCTACCCGATCTTCGTCGGTGAGCCGCTGCCGTACGAGGACTGGTCGGCGCGGATGTGGCTCGGCGGGCGCTGGATCTGACCATCGCGCCGGCTGCTCCCGGCCCGCTGCCCGTCCGGTGGTCGACGACCGCCAGACGGGTGCCGTCAGCCGATCATGGACGCTCCCGGCCCAAGTCTCCACTGTGATCAGTAGCGTCGGCTGAGACAGCAGGTGGGCGAGGGTGCCGGAGAGTGTTGAAAGACAAAAGAAGCGCGCCCCGATCGCCTGCCACGGGGGAAGCGGGCGATAGGGGCGCGCGTGAAAAGCTTAACCAGGTCGACCCCTGCCGCACAACGGGCCAGGCAAGGCTAGTTTGCGGTTCAGCACGGAACGGAACAACCACCAAAAGCGACATCCACTGTCATAGTCAGCGAAAGCGGCGGCGGAGACTGCGTCGGTTCTGCCCCGGCGCGCTGCGGTCGATCCGGCGAAGCGCCAGCTCCGAGTCACGGCGACGCTGATCAGCCAGATCACTGAAGGTCAGCACCAGGCCGCGTACCCCCGGCACCCGCCGCAGATCCCGGCACCGCACCTCGAGCAGCACATGGCTGCCGTCCGGCCGGCGCAGCACCCACTGGTCACCCACCGCCGAACCGTCGTCCCGGTCACCGGCCGCGCCGAGGGTCCGGGACACCTGCGCATGATCGGCGGGGTGCACCAGGTCCCGCCAGTCGGCGAGGACCGCCGGCTCGAGGCCGAACAACCGGCTGCACGGCGGACTCGCGTACCGGATCCGGTCGTCCGCTCCGACGATCACCACCGCGTCGCCGGCGGTGCCCGCGACCAGATTGAGGTAGCGGTCCCGGTCCCGCCGGGCGGCCTCCTCGGTCGCGGCGATCCGGTGCAGGGCCAGCGCCGCCTGAGCGACGACCACCTCGATCGCGTCCCGACAGGCGGCCAGCACCCCGCCCGCCGCCCCGACCAGCAGCGCGGTACCGGTCCCGGCGGACGGGGCCGGCGCGGCCAGGCCGGCCACCAGGGCGGCCGGTGCCGGGGTGAGCCGGTCAGCCAGGTCGGGATGCAACAGCCGGGTCGGCATGATCCGGGTACGCCGCCGCGCCGCGTCCACCGGCAACGGGTCGCCGACGACGACCTGTGGCTGCCAGTCGGCCACCGACTCCGGGTCGGACGGCTCGCCGCCGGCCCCCGCCACCGGGCGACGCACGGCGAACAGGATCTGATGATCAGTCCCGGCCGGCAGCAGCTCACCGACCGACCGGCGGACCATCTCGGCCACCTGCGCGGTCGTGGTGGCCGACAGCAGCCGCATCCCGGCGCTGCGCAGTGACCGTTCCCGGTGCACCGCGGCCCGGTGCCCGGTCACCGAATCGACCACCCGGGTCACCGCGAGCAACATGGTGAGACCGGCCGCCGCAGCGGTGACCAGCCCGTCGGGCAGCTCGGCCGGCTCTGCGGCGAACGCCTGGATCACCAGCAGGAACGGCACGGTCAGACAGGTGATCGTCAACAGACCGACCCGCATCGCGACGATGTCGTCCGGGCCCGGATCGGACCGGGTGGCCAGCCGGGCCATGTTCGGATGCAGGGCGGCGACCCCCCAACTGACGTAGAAGACGTACCAGCCGAGTTCGGCCGGGTGCCCCGGCTGCCAGCCGCCGTTGAGTTCGGCGGTCGCGTACCAGACGTCGGCGGCGAACATGCTGGTCGCGCCGACGGCCAGCCCGATCACCGTCGGATCCCGCCAGGCGGCGGCCGCCAGCCGCAGCATCACCACGACGACCAGCACCCCACCGAGGCCCTGTACGGCCAGCAGTGCCTTCTCCGTCGCCGGCAGAGCCACATCGGTGACCGCCGGGCCGACCACCAGGGTCCAGGTGACCAGGCCGGTCATCACGACCAGCACCAGCGTGTCCAGCAGAGCGGACCGGTCCCGCGACGCCGCCGTGATCCGGGTCAGGCTGAGCACCCCGGCGGCGAGCAGACCGAAAGTCGCCAGGTAGGCGAGGTCGGCGATCAGCGACAGAACGTCGCCGGTGGCGCCCACCGTACGCCGCGACAGCTCGTAGTGGACATCGCCGACCGCCAACGCCCCGGCACCACCGGCCAGCAGCAGCCAGGGAAGCCGACGAGGCGGCCGGTGCCGGTGGATTCCCCAACCGACCGCGGTCACGCTGACGACGCCGATCGCCCCCCACCAGGCGGCGGCGACAGCCGGGGCCCCGAAGACCGCCGCGCCGAGGACAGCCTGCACCGCGAGGTAACCGGTCAGGACGCGCCGTGGCACCGGGACTCCTCCAACAAACTGGCGCCGCCCGGACCGCGGACCGCACCGACCCCCGGCTACAGCATGAGGGCCGGCGCGGGCCGGCACAACATCGGCCCGGGCAGCAGTACGCGGAACACGGCACCACCGCCCGGCCGGTCGTACAGCTCGATCCGGCCGGCGTGACCGGCCACGATCGCCGCGACGATCGCCAGCCCGAGGCCGGAGCCGCCGCCCCGCCCCCGGGTGCGGCTGGGATCCACCCGGTACAGCCGCTCGAAGACCCGCCCGGCGTGCGCCGCCGGTACGCCGGGACCGGTGTCGGTCACCTCGATCACCGCCAGCGGCGCGTCCGCCGGCAGGTCCCGCCCGACCGCCGCGAGCGGTCGGTCCGACACGGCACCGCCAGCGCCGGCCGGCAGATACCCCACCCGTACGGTGATCTCGGCCGTCGGCGGGGTGTGCTGCAGCGCGTTCGCCACCAGGTTGGCTGCCACCTGGCGCAGCGCCGGCTCGTCCCCCGGCACCGAGACCGGCTGCAGTTCGGGTGCGACCGGCTGCAGTTCGGGTGCGGTGGAGCCGACCGGTCCGGCCGGTGCCATCCGGACCCGACGATCGGGGGCCCGTGCGGACGCGTCGCGGATCGTGTCGGCGGCGACCGCGAGCAGATCCACCGGTCGACGCACCGGCTCCCGACGCTGGTCGAGCCGGGCCAGCAGCAGCAGGTCCTCCACCAGCAGCCCCATCCGGGCCGCCTCCGCCTCGATCCGGCGCATCGCCTCGTCGAGTTCCGGGCCGGGCGTCGCCCCGCCCCGCCGGTACAGTTCGGCGAATCCCCGGATCGAGGTGAGCGGGGTGCGCAGTTCGTGCGACGCGTCCGCGACGAACTGCCGGAGTCGCTGCTCCGAGGCGGTCCGGGCGGCAACCTCGGACCCGATCCGGTCGAGCATCGAGTTCAGCGCGCCGCCGAGCCGGCCGACCTCGGTGTGCGGGTCGGCGTCGAGGACCCGCCGGGCCAGGCTGCCGCCGGTGATCTCGGCGGCGATGCGTTCCATCCGGGTCAGCGGGCGCAGCCCGAGCCGGACCGTCGCGGCGGCGACCATACCGAGCAGGACCAGGATCAGCAGCACCACCGCGACGTCGATCATGAGCAGCGTGTCGGCGGTCGCGTCGACCTGGCGCAGCGAGACGCCGACCACCGCGAGCCCGCCGTCGGCACGCGGCACCGCGAGCACCCGCCAGGACCCGTCACCGTCGACGGCGGGCACTGTGTAGGAACGCCGGGCAGCGGCCCGCTCGACCAGCGCCGGATAGTCGTCCACCTCCGGCAGGGCGGCATCCGGGTCGGAGGAGAACTGCTGGGTGAGGGTCCCGTCGGCGGCGTACAGCAGGACCGACTGGGCCGGTTGCAAAGAGGCACCGGGGAACAGGCGGGGTCGGTGACCGTCCGGGTCGAGGGCGGGCGACGCGGACCCCGCGTACGGTCGGCTCATCAGCCGCAACTGCTCGTCGAGCCGGTCGGTCAGGCTCTGCCGCAGCAGCACCAACCCGGCCGTGTTGGCCAGCAGCAGGGCGACGGCGGTGAGGACCGCGGTGGCCAGCACCAGCCGGGACCGCAGCGTCCAGTGCGACCACCGCCGCACGGTGATCCGGGAGCGGAACCGGTTCAGGTGCCGCATCAGGCGCCGCCCGATCGGGGTAGTCGCAGCGTGTAGCCGACCCCCCGGACGGTGTGGATCAGCGCCGGCTCATGCTGGTCGATCTTCTTACGCAGGTAGTAGACGTACGACTCGACGATCCGGCCGTCGCCGTCGAAGTCGTAGTTCCACACCCGGTCCAGGATCTGGCTCTTGCTGACCACCCGGCCGGCGTTGACCAGCAGATACCGCAGCAGGTTGAACTCGGTCGGCGACAGGTCCACACGCTGGCCGGCCCGGCGTACCTCGTGGGCGTCCTCGTCCAGCTCCAGGTCGGCGTAGCGCAGCACCCGGTCGGTCGGCTCGGGCTCGTCGGCGACGCCGCTACGCCGCAGGATCGCCCGGATCCGCAGCACCACCTCCTCCAGGCTGAAGGGCTTGGCGACGTAGTCGTCGGCTCCGACGGTCAGCCCGGCGATCCGGTCCTGCACGGCGTCCCGCGCGGTCAGGAACAGCACAGGGACATGCCGGCGGCCGCCCCGGCGCATCGTCCGGGCCACCTCGAAGCCGTCAAGATCCGGCATCATCACGTCGAGGACAACCAGATCCGGCTCGAACTCCTCGATCGCCACCAGAGCGGCTCGGCCACCGTCGACCACCCGGACGTCGAACCGAATCAGCCGCAACGTGGCGGCGAGCAGGGCACAGATGTTCGGCTCGTCGTCGACGACCAGGATCCGGGGAGCCCGGTCCGGTCCGGCGTCGGCTGCCTGGCCGATCTCGGCGGATGAGGTCATCCGCCATGCATACCGGCGGAGTCTCGGAGCCGGCTGGGAGCCGGCTGTGGGGTGGCCGAGCAGCGGCCACCTTTCCGACATCTGCCGTCCGCTGTGAGTTCGCAGTCCGTTCCGAGGTTGTTTTGATCTGCGCGGTGTTTCCTCACCTTCACACCGAATCCGCCCTACCTGAAGGTGAGGACCTGCCCATGCGACCCGATTCGGCACCGCCGACGGCCACTGGCCACGGCACGGACGACCGGGCCGGCCACGCGCTGCGGGGCGTCACCCGGCTGCACGCGTTCAACCGGTACGAGATCAAGTACCTGGTCGACAACGCGGCGGTACCCGCCCTGCGTGACCAGCTCGCCCGCCGGCTCGACCGGGACAGCCATGCGGGGACCACCGGGTACGGGGTGTGGAGCCTCTACTACGACACCGACGACCTGCGCTTCTACTGGGAGAAGATCGAAGGGCTGCGGTTCCGCCGCAAACTGCGGATCCGGCACTACGGCGACCGGACCGGCATCGACGACGACACCACCGTCCACGTCGAGATCAAGCAGCGGGTCAACCGGGTCACCCAGAAACGGCGGATCGCGCTGCCGTACCGACTGGCCCGTCAACTCTGCGACGGCCGCGCCATGATCGACCACGCCGAGCCGCAGCGGGGCTTCGTGCAGGAGGTCCTCGGCCTGGTCAGCGGTCTGGACCTGCGCCCGGTGGCGATCACCGGCTACCACCGGCAGGCGTTCGTCGGCACCGGTGCCGATCTCGGCCTGCGGGTCACCCTGGACACCCGGGTCCGGGGTCGGGACCGTGACCTGCACCTGGGCGTCGACGCCGAAAACCGGTTCATCGTCCCGCCGTGGCGTTCGATCATGGAGGTGAAGGCGAACGAACGGGTCCCGTACTGGCTGACCGACCTCGCCGCGCAGGCCAACCTGTCGGTCGTGCGGGTCAGCAAGTACTGCCAGTGCGTCGAGGCGTTCGGGCGGGCCCCGCGGTCGGTGTTCCACCTGCCGGCCGACGCGCCACCGGCGGAGCCGGACCGGCCGGCCGGCGAGCTGCTGCCCGTCGGCGCGAGCGGCGGGCGGGCCTGACATGGACATCACCTTCCAGGACCTGTCCAGCACGTTCAGCCTCGGCGACATCGCCGCGTCGCTGGCGCTTTCCTTCGTGCTCAGCGCGATCATCGGCTGGGTCTACCGGGCCACCCACCGCAACGTGTCGTACAGCCAGTCGTACGTTCAGACACTGATCATCCTCGGCATGCTGATCTCGTTGATCATGCTGGTCGTCGGCTCCAACATCGCCCGGGCCTTCGCCCTGGTCGGCGCGCTGTCCGTGGTCCGGTTCCGCAACGCGATCAAGGAGACCCGCGACGTCGGCTTCATCTTCCTGGTGATGGGCGTCGGCATGGCCTGCGGCACCCGGTTCTACCTGCTCGCGGTGATCGCCACGGTCGCGATCTGCCTGATCATCGGGGTGATGTACCGCTTCAACTGGTTCGCGCTCAACGTGCAACGCCAGGTGGTGAAGGTGCAGGTGCCACCGGACCGCGACCACACGCACGCCGTACAGGACGTGCTGCTGCGGCTGACCACCGAGTTCGAGCTGGTCAGCATCGAGTCCATCCGGGGCGGAGCGCTGACCGAGCTGATGTACACGGTCAGGTTGAACAAGGGCAGCGAGCCGGGTGAACTGATCGCCAGTCTGAGCGAGCTGACCGGCGGCCAGCGGGTCACCGTGCTCACCGGCTACGACCAGACGGACCTCTGATGCGCGGTACGCCGTCCGCCCCGAATCCACCGGCCGGGCCGCCGGTCGCTGCGCCGAAGCGTCGGTTACGGCACCGGATCCCGCTGCGGATCCGGCACAACTACCGGCTGCTGGCCAGCTGCGCCGTATTCCTGCTGGTGGTCACGGTCGCGCTGGGCAGCACCCGGATCCGGCCGTACGTCACCAGCGCGGCGAACGCCGCGACGGACGTGGTGACGGTCGACATCGCCGGCACCGTCGACCTGTTCGACTCGACGGTGGCACACGAGATCTCCCTGGTCTTCCGCGACGACGACTACCAACGGATGCTCGACGCCTACTTCGACGACGGCGAGAAGGAGTACGTCGAGGCGGACCTGGTGATCGACTCGACCACGATCCCGAGCGTGGGAATCCGGCTCAAAGGCAACTCCACCCTGTCCGGTCTGACCCGCGACGGTGAAACCGCGCAACGCGGCGGGGCCGCCCCCGACGGCGGCCGGTTCGACGGTGGCCAGCGACCCGACGGTGGGCAGGGACAGCGGCAGGGCGCAGGCGGGCCGGGCGGCGGCATGGGCCGGGCCGGGCTGGCCGCTGAGGAGCCGGAAACCCTGCCCTGGCTGATCAGCTTCGACACGTTTGTCGAGGGACGGCGCTACCAGGGACTGCAGGAGATCGCAGTGCGGGTCGGCGGAATGGGCGGCGGCAGCGCCGTGGCCAACGAGGCCCTCGCCCTGTCGCTGCTGGCCACCGCCGGTATGGCCACCCAGCGGTACGCGTACAGCGCGTTCACGGTCAACGACCGGCCGACCACCGCCCGCCTCGTGGTGGAACACCCCGACGAGCACTACGCCGCCGGGCTGGGCGACAGTGGCGTGCTCTACAAGTCGTTGGCCGGCGGTTCGTTCACCTACCAGGGCGAGGATCCGGTCGAGTACCAGGACGACTTCAAGCAGATCAACCTCACCGGAAGCCAGGACCTACAGTCGGTGATCAACCTGACCCGCTGGGTGTCCGAGGCGTCCGACGACGAGTTCGACGACGAGCTGGCCGATCACGTCGACGTCGAGTCGTTCGCCCGCTACGTCGCCGCCCAGAACCTGCTGCTCAACTTCGACGACATGGCCGGTCCCGGCCGCAACTACTACCTTTGGTATGACCTGGCCACCCGGAAGTTCACGGTGGTCAGCTGGGACCACAACCTGACGTTCAGTGGCGACGCCAACCTCGGGCCGCAGGACGCGGTGACCATGGGCGGTGGCCGGTTCGGTGGTGGCGACGGCGGGGCCACGCCGCAGAACGGCACGGCACCACGGGACAGGTTCGAGCCACCCGACGGATTCCAGCCACCCGACAGGGCCGGCTCCGGGGCGGCGCCGCAGGGCGGCGGTCCCGGCCGGTCGACAGGGCACCCGCTCAAGGAACGGTTCCTGGCCAGCGACGCGTTCACCGAGGTGTACGAGGCCGCGTACCGCGATCTCTATCAGCGGATGTTCGCCAGCGGCGCGGCGACGGCCGCGCTGGACGACCTGGCCGCCGTCCTGGCAACCGTCGACGGTCAGAACGGCTCGGTGGTCGCGACCGAGCTGGAACAGCTGCGGACCACGGTTGAGCAACGGACGGAAGGCCTGCGCGATCAGGTGTGAGTGCTGAACCTCCGCTCCCAGCGGACCGCCCACCGGTGCACGGTCACGGCCCGTTCAGGTTGGTCGCGGCCGGGCAAATAGAATGGCCCGGAATCAACCGCCGCCGGCCGGTACCCGACGTACCGTCCGTCACCGACCTTGGGAGCAATTCGTGCTGACGATGCAGGACGCGCTGGCCCGCCTCGCGGCGTACTGGGCCGAGCAGGGTTGCCTGACGGTCCAGCCGATGAACACCGAGGTCGGCGCCGGCACGCTCAACCCGGCCACGTTCCTGCGGGTGCTCGGTCCTGAGCCGTGGCGGGTCGCCTACGTCGAGCCGTCGGTGCGCCCGGACGACGCCCGGTACGGCGAGAACCCGAACCGGATCCAGACCCACACCCAGTTCCAGGTGATCCTCAAGCCGGAGCCGGGCGACGCGCAGGAGCTCTACCTCGGCAGCCTGGCCGCGCTCGGCATCGACGTGGCCGCGCACGACGTCCGGTTCGTCGAGGACAACTGGGCCTCACCGGCGCTCGGCGCCTGGGGTCTGGGCTGGGAGGTCTGGCTGGACGGGCTGGAGATCACCCAGTTCACCTACTTCCAGCAGGCCGGTGGGATCAACCTCGAGGTGCCGTCGGTGGAGATCACCTACGGCATCGAGCGGATCATGATGGCGTTGCAGGGGGTCCGGCACTTCAAGGAGATCGCGTACGCGCCGGGCATCTCCTACGGCGAGATCTTCGGCCCCGGCGAGTACGAGATGTCTCGCTACTACCTCGACGACGCCGACGTCACCACCAACCGGCAGCTGCTCGACCTGTACGCCGCCGAGGCGCAGCGGATGATCGACGCCGGGCTGCCGGTCCCGGCGCACAGCTTCGTGCTCAAGTGCTCGCAGGCGTTCAACGTACTGGACGCGCGGGGCGCGGTCTCCACCGCCGAGCGGGCGACGGAGTTCGCCCGGATGCGCCGGCTGGCCGGCGAGGTGGCGCAGCTGTGGGTGCGCCGCCGCGACGAGCTGGGCCACCCACTCGGCGTGGTGCCGCCGACACCGGCCGGGCAGGCCGACGGGGCAGCCGTGCCGTCCGGTGAGTCGGCCCCGGCCCGGCAGCTGGTCTTCGAGATCGGCACCGAGGAGTTGCCGCCGTCGGAGGTCCGCTCGGCCCGCCAGCAGGTCGCCAAGCTGGTCGCCGACCGGCTGGCCGCCACCCGGCTGGCGCACGGCGACGTCCGGGTGCTGGCCACCCCGCGCCGGCTGGTCGCCGTCGTCGACGCGGTCGCCGCCCGCGAGCCCGACCACACCCGCACGGTACGCGGCCCGAAGGTCGCCGCCGGGTTCCGCCCGGACGGCACGCCCACCCCGGCTGCGGCGGGCTTCGCCCGTTCCCAGGGGGCCGAGGTGGCCGACCTGGCCCGGGTGGAAATCGGCGGCGTACCGCATCTGGCGGTGCTGCGCGACGAGCCCGGCCGCACCGCGACGGAGGTCCTCACCGAGGTGCTCGCCGGGGTGGTGACCGGCCTGCGCTCGGCGAAGAACATGCGATGGCGGGATCCGCAGCTGGCGTTCACCCGTCCGGTCCGGTGGCTGCTGGCGCTCTGGGGTGACGTGGTGGTGCCGGTCGAGGTGTCCACGCTGGCCGCCGGCCGGACCACCCGGGTGCACCGGACCGCCGCGACGTCGACCGTCGAGGTGGCCGACGCGGAGAGCTACCTGGCGACGGTCCGTGACGCCGGCATCGTGGTGGACCCAGAGGAACGCCGGGCGATCGTCACCGCCGCCGCCGGTGAGCTGGCCGCTGGCGTAGGCGGTCAGGTCGACCTGGCCGCCGAAGCCGGTCTGCTCACCCAGGTGGTGGACCTGATCGAGCAGCCCACGCCGCTGCTCGGCGGGTTCGAGGAACGCTACCTGGAGCTACCTGAGGCGGTGCTGGCCACCGTGATGCGCAAGCACCAGCGGTACCTGCCGGTGCGTGGTGCGGACAGTGCCCTGTTGCCGCACTTCGTGGCGGTCGCCAACGGCGCGATCGACACCGATCTGGTACGGGCCGGCAACGAGGCGGTGCTGCGGGCCCGGTACGAGGACGCGGCGTTCTTCTACCGCGCGGACCGGGCGACCCCGCTGGCCGAGCTGCGGTCCCGACTGAACCGGTTGACCTTCACCGACAAGCTGGGGTCGATGGCGGACCGGGCCGACCGGATCGCCGGGCTGGCCGGCGACCTGGCCGAGATGATCGCACTGTCCGATGCCGACCGGGCGACCTTGGACCGCGCGGCCGAGCTGGTCAAGTTCGACCTCGGCTCGCAGATGGTCACCGAGATGACCAGTCTCGCCGGGGTGATGGCCCGTGACTACGCCGAGCACGCCGGGGAGCCGGCGGCGGTCGCGCAGGCGGTGTTCGAGGCCGAGCTGCCGCGCAGCACCGGTGACCAGCTGCCGCAGTCGCTGCCGGGGGCGCTGCTGTCGCTGGCCGACCGGCTGGATCTGGTGACCGGGCTGGCTGCCACGGTCGGCATGCCGACCGGCAGCAGCGACCCGTTCGCGATCCGGCGGGCGGTGCTGGGGCTGTTGGCGGTGCACCGGAGTCAGCCAGGGCTGGCCGGGGTCTCGCTGGCCGCCGGGCTCGCGGCTGCCGCCCGGCGGCAGCCGGTGCCGGTCGACGATCCGGTGCTGGCCGAGATCGTCGAGTTCCTGACCCGCCGGGTGGAGCAACTGCTGACCGAGGAGGGCCAGCCGGTGGACCGGGTCCGCGCGGTGCTGGCGCACGCCGACCGGCCGCAGCTGGTCGACCGGCTGCTGAGCCAGCTGGACCGGCTGCTGGCCGACGAGCAGTTCCGGGCACTCGCCGAGGCGCTGCAGCGGGCCCGGCGGATCGTCCCGGCCGACGTGCCCGCCGAGTACGACCCGGCGCTACTCACCGAGCCGGCCGAGGTGCGGCTCCACGAGGTGGTCAAGCAGGTGCGGGCCGACCTGGACCACAGCACGGACCTCGACCGGTTCACCAGGATCGCCGGGCAGCTGACCGCGCCGGTGAACGCCTTCTTCGACGACGTCTTCGTGATGGCCGAGGATCCGCAGCTGCGTCAGGCCCGGCTGGGTCTGCTCGCCACGGTCGCGGCGCTCGCCGCCGACGTGCTGGACTGGCCACAGCTACGGATGTGACTCGGGGGCGGGGTCCGCCGGCCGTGCTACCGTCTGTCAGTCCACACTCGGTGTCGACGAGGAAGGCGGGGGCCGGCCATCACGTCTCCGGGAGCCTGCGACACGCACCCGTCCGCCGGTGCCGCCACGGCCGCGCCGCACGGTTGGGTGGACGGGCCTGCCGGGCCGGTCCGCAACGTACCGAATCTGATCACCACGGTCCGGACCGTGGTCGCCGTCGGCCTGGCCGTGCTGGCCGTCGTCGGCGGCAGCGCGGTGCTCACCGGTGTCGCGATCGCCTGCTACTGGATCGGTGACATGGCGGACGGTCTGGCCGCCCGGCGGCTACGGCAGGAGACCCGGTTCGGCGCCGTCTATGACATCGTCTGCGACCGGATCTGTTGCCTGGCGGTCGCCGCCGCGCTGATTCCGCTGCTGCCGTCGATGGGCGTACCGCTGGGCATCTTCGTCGTGCAGTTCGTCGTGGTGGACCTGGTGTTGAGCCTGAGTTTCCTGCGGTGGCCGTTGCTGAGCCCGAACTACTTCCATCTTGTGCACACCCAGGTGTACCGGTTCAACTGGTCGCCGGTGGCGAAGGCGTTGAACACCGGCGGCCTGGTGCTGCTGGTGGTGCTGGCACCGTCGCCGGTGCTTCCGGTGGCTTTCACCTTGGCGATCGCCGCGGTGAAGCTCGCTTCGCTCGTCGTGGTGGCCCGGATCCCGCTCGCTGTCGACCTTCCGGGTCTGCGCGCCGCCTCCTCGTGATCGCGGTTCTGCTGGCCACCGTCGCGGTGGGTGCGTTGTCGGCGGTGTCGCCGGTGACTCCGATCGAGCCGTACCTGATCGCGTTGACCGCCACCACGTCCCATCAGCCGGTCGCGTTGGGCGTCGCTGCGGCGCTCGGTCAGACCGCCGCCAAGCTCGCCATGTTCCTGGCGTCGCGGGGGGTGATCCGGTCGCCGTGGCTACGCCGGTGGCTGGACAAGCGGACCGCGCCGAAGGCGACGGCCACGGCCAGCGCGGTAGCGGCCGACGGCACGACGACGGCGGACCCGACGACGGCGGACGGCAGGTCGCGGGTCCAATGGTTCCGCCGGATCGGTCCGGCGATCGGCGACCGGCTGCCGCAGGGGCTGCGCAGCAGGTTGTCCGGCTGGGCGGGCTGGGTGGCCCGGGAGCACCGCCGACTGTACGAGCCGGCGTTCGTCATCCCGACCCTGTTCGCGAGCAGCGTGATCGGCGTGCCTCCGCTACTGGTCACGACGGTGGTGGCCGGTGGCACCCGGATGCCGGCCAGCGTGTTCACAGTGGTCTGCTTCATCGGCAGATCGATCCGATTCGTCGCACTT
This sequence comes from Micromonospora sp. LOL_013, assembly GCF_048060315.1. NCBI lineage: Bacteria > Bacillati > Actinomycetota > Actinomycetes > Micromonosporales > Micromonosporaceae > Micromonospora > Micromonospora sp. LOL_013. The sequence goes on along the minus strand of NZ_JBHMIQ010000038.1, from coordinate 11,995 downwards.
GCGATGGTTCCCAGCTGGTTCACCGGCTGAGCGTTTATCAAACCGTTACACGCATAGCACTTGCCGGAAACAGAGCCGGCAGTCCCTAATTTGTCCAACGGCTTAACAAAATCTCGGTGACCGCGTCGTGGCAGCGCGTTCACCGGGCCAGACGGGACGGCCATCGGCGGGTCGGCCCACCCGACAGTGTGTTCACCAGGACTAGGAGACCACGTGTCCCGAACCCGCCGACGCCACCTTGAACGTGGCCCGCTAACCGCTGCAATACTTTCGCTCTCCATGTTGTCTACCGCCCTGCTCGGTGCCCCCGCCGCGCAGGCCGCACCGGGCACCCCGGGCACCCCTGGCAACCCGGTCGATCCGGCCCCCGCCGTGCAGGCCGGCACGGGCGATTTCGAGACGGCCGCCGACGAGCCGTACTCGGTGCTCGTCTTCTCCAAGACCGCCGGCTTCCGGCACGGCTCCATCCCGGCTGGCATCGCCGCGATCGAGCAGCTCGGTGCCGACAACGGCTTCACCGTCGACACCACCGAGGACGGCGCCGACTTCACCGACGCCAACCTGGCCAACTACCGGGCGGTCATCTGGCTGTCCACCACCGGCGACGTCCTCGACACCGCCCAGCAGGCCGCCTTCGAGCGCTACGTCCAGGCCGGTGGCGGGTACGTCGGAATCCACGCCGCCTCCGACACCGAGTACAGCTGGCCCTGGTACGGCGAACTGGTCGGTGCCTACTTCTCCGGCCACCCGGCCAACCAGAACGCCGTGGTGAAGGTCGAGGACCCGGCCCACCCGTCCACCGACGGACTGCCCGCCGAGTGGGTCCGCTACGACGAGTGGTACAACTTCCAGACCAACCCGCGCGGCGACGTGCACGTACTGGCCAGCCTGGACGAGACCAGCTACACCCCCGGTGCCGGCGCGATGGGCGCCGACCACCCGATCGCCTGGTGCAGCGACTACGACGGCGGCCGGGCCTGGTACACCGGCGGCGGCCACACCAACGAGTCGTTCGCCGAACCGGAGTTCCTCGACCACCTGCTCGGCGGCATCCAGACCGCCGCCGGGGTCGTCGACTCCGACTGCGGCGCCTCGCTGACCGAGAGCTTCGAGAAGATCACCCTGGACAACAACACCAGCAACCCGATGGAGCTGGACATCGCCCCGGACGGGCGGGTGTTCTACATCGAGCGGGACGGCCGGGTGCAGATCGTCAAGCCGGACACCGGCAACACGGTCACCGCGATCGACCTCGACGTATTCACCGGCAACGAGGACGGCCTGATCGGTATCCGGCTCGACCCGGACTTCGCCGACAACGGCTGGGTGTACCTCTACTACGCCCCCAACGACGGCGTGGCCCGCAACCTGCTGTCCCGGTTCACGGTGGTCGGCGACAGCATCGACCCGGCCAGCGAAAAGGCCGTGCTGCAGGTCGACACCCAGCGCAACACCTGCTGTCACGCCGGCGGCACCATGACCTTCGACAGCCAGGGCAACCTCTACCTGGCCACCGGGGACAACACCAATCCGTTCGAGTCCAGCGCCTACACTCCGATCGACGAGCGGACCGGACGGCAGGACTACGACGCGCAGCGTACCTCTGGCAACACCAACGACCTGCGCGGCAAGGTGATCCGGATCCACCCGGAGGACGACGGGACGTACAGCATCCCGGAGGGCAACCTGTTCGCGCCGGGCACCGCGCAGACCCGCCCGGAAATCTACGCGATGGGTTTCCGCAACCCGTTCCGAATCGGCGTGGACCCGGCCACCGACACGCTGTATGTGGCGGACTACGGCCCGGACGCCAACTCGGACAACCCCGACCGGGGTCCCCGGGGCCTGGTCGAATGGAACATCGTCGACACCCCCGGCAACTACGGCTGGCCGTACTGCACCGGGACGAACGAGGCGTACAACGACTATCAGTTCCCGTCCGGCCCCAGCGGCGCGAAGTTCGACTGCTCGGCACCGGTCAACGACTCCCCCAACAACACCGGCCTGACCGAGTTGCCGCCGGCGATCCCCGCCACCGTCGACTACGGCTACAGCGGTGACCCGCGCTACCCCGAAATCGGTGGCGGCGGTGCGCCAATGGGTGGACCGGTCTACCGCTACGACACCGAGCTGGCCTCGGACCGCAAGTGGCCGGCGTACTACGACGGCAAGGCGCTGCTGGGCGAGTGGAACCAGTCGAAGATGTACACCATGCAGTTGTCCGCTGGCGGCACCGAGCTGGTGGACATCAACCAGCTGCTGACCGGGATGAGCTTCATCCGCCCGATGGACTTCGAGTTCGGCCCCGACGGCGCCCTGTACCTGATCGAATGGGGCAGCGGCTTCGGCGGTAACAACGACGACTCGGGGGTCTACCGGATCGACTACATCGCCGGTAGCCGGGCACCGATCGCGGAGGCCAGCGCCACCCCGACCTCCGGCCAGGCACCGCTTACCGTGCAGTTCTCCAGCGCGGGCTCGCGCGACCCGGACGGGGGCACGCTGACCTACGCCTGGGCGTTCGGTGACGGCGGGACCTCCGCCGAGGCCAACCCGACCCACACCTACACCGAGGCCGGCAACTACACCGCGCAGTTGACGGTGACCAACCCCAACGAGCGCACGGCGGTTGCCAACGTGCCGGTGACAGTCGGTAACACCGCACCGACGGTGACCATCGACTTCCCGCCGGCCGGCGGCTTCTTCAACTGGGGCGACCAGGTCGAGTACACGATCACCGTGACCGACCCGGAGGACGGCGAGATCGACTGTGACCGGGTGGAGCTGCAGGTGCTGCTCGGCCACGACGAGCACGCCCACCCGTTGGAGCAGCACACCGGCTGCTCCGGCACAGTGCAGACCCAGCTCGCCGCCGGCCATGGCGCCGAGGCGAACGTCTTCGGCGTGTTCGAGGCCACCTACACCGACGACGGCGGTGTCGGCGGTGCCGCACCACTGACCGGCCGGGCGATCGAGCTGCTGCAGCCCAAGCGCAAGCAGGCCGAGTACTTCAGCTCGACCGGACGGGTGGACGGCGCCACCGGCGACGACGACCCGGGCGTACGGATCGAGACCACCAGCGACCCGGCCGGTGGCGGCGAGAACATCGGCTTCATCGAGGACGGCGACTGGTGGTCGGTCGACCCGGCCAACCTGACCAACGTCGACTCGATCCGGTTCCGGGTCGCGTCGGCGACGGCCGGCGGCCGGATCGAGGTCCGCGCTGACGCCGTCGACGGTCCGGTGGTCGCCTCCGCTGACATCGCGGGTACCGGCGGCTGGCAGACCTGGACCGACGTGACCGCGCCAGTCACCGGCGGCGCCGACGCGGCGGTGCTGTACTTCGTCGCCCGGGATCCGGGTGGCGGTGCCGATTCGCTGTTCAACGTCAACTGGATGGATTTCCTCGGCCGCGGCGTCACCGAGAACGCGCCGCCGCAGGTCAGCGTCGCCGCGACGCCGACGTCCGGCACCGCGCCGCTCACCGTGGCGTTTGACGGCACGGCCAACGACGCCGAGGGCGACACCCCGTTGACGTACGCCTGGGACTTCGGTGACGGCGGTACCGCTGACACCCTGGACGCCAGCCACACCTACACCGCACCGGGCACCTTCGTCGCCACCCTGGTGGTGACCGACGCCCGGGGCGCGACCGCATCGGCGTACACGTCGGTGCGGGTCGAGGCGCCGAACACGTCCTGCTTCGGGGCGCGGTCGGACGACTTCCTCGGCGACGAACTGGACCGTGACCGGTGGACGGTGGTCCGGGAGAGCCAGGTGTACTCGCTGGCCGACGGCGCGCTGCTGTTGCCGACCGGCGTCGGTGACCTGTACGGCGGCCGCAACGACGCCACCAACCTGGTCCTGCAGCCCGCGCCGGACGGTGCCTGGCAGGCCACCACCAAGGTCACGTTGCCGGTGACCGCCAACTACCAGCAGGCTGGTCTGCTGGTCTACGGCGACGACGACAACTACGCCAAGCTGGATCTGCTGTTCAACGGCAGTCGCCGGGTGGAGTTCATCCGGGAGACTGCCGGCACCCCGCGCAACGAGGGTGCCGACGCCACCGACGCGCCCACAGGTGACACCCTCTATCTGCGGGTGACCAGCGACGGGACGAACCTGACGGCGGCCATGTCGGCCGACGGTCAGACCTTCACCCCGGTCGGCCGGTCGGCGGCGCTGGCTGGCATCGAGAACCCGCAGTTCGGCGTGTTCGCGCTCAACGGTGGGACCGAGGCTCCGGTGGTCGACGCCGCCTTCGACTGGTTCCAGGTGACGCCGGATGAGCCGGCCGGGCCGGTCGAGCCGTCCGACGAGTTCGACGGCAACGCGCTGGACAAGTGCCGGTGGGACGCCATCGTGCGGGAGGACTTGGCCGCCTACCGGGTAGTCGACGGGTCGTTGTTCATCGACGTGCCCAACGGCGACATCTACACCGGCGACAACACCGGGCCGACGAACTTCATCCTGCAGACCGCGCCGGAGGGCGACTGGACGATCGAGACGAAGATCGACGGCAGCCTGCTGAACGAGCAGTACCAGCAGGCCGGTCTGCTGGTGTACGCCGATGACGACAACTACCTGAAGTTGGACTTCGTCACCGACAACTCGCCCGGTTCGGCAGTCAGCCGGCGGATCGAGTTCCGTAGCGAGATCGACGCGGTGATCCAGAACCCGCAGCCGGGGGCCACCGGTTTGACCTCGGGTGTGTGGTACCTGCGGGTGTCCCGTGCCGGTGACGTCTTCACCGCCGCTTACTCGGCGGACGGCACCGACTGGACAGAGTTCGAGTCGCTGACCAGCGCGGTCGTCGGGGCCACCCCGAAGATCGGTGTATTCACCCTCAGCGGCAACCAGACGGAGTCGAAGACCGCGTCGTTCGACTACTTCCGGTTGACCACGGAGGTTTCGGAGGAGGACACCACGGCGCCGGTGACCGAGGCCGAGGTCGTCGGGACCGGCGAGCCGGCTGGTCCGGTCGAGGGCTGGTACCCGGGGCCGGTCGCGGTCACCCTGACCGCCACCGACGAAGACGGTGGCAGCGGGGTGGCGGGTACCGAGTACTCGCTCGACGACGAGACCGGGTGGACGGCGTACACCGAGCCGGTAGCGGTGAGTGGGGACGGTAGCCACGAGCTGCGGTTCCGGTCCACCGACGCCGCCGGCAACGTGGAGCAGACCCAGTCGGTCACCTTCCAGATCGACGCCACGGCGCCGGTCAGCTCGGCGGAGTTCGCCCCGGCGAACGACAACGGCTGGCACGACGGCACCATCCCGGTGGTGCTCTCCTCCACCGACGACGGTTCCGGGGTCGAGCTGCTGGAGTGGTCGCTCGACGGCGGTGACTGGACGCCGTACGACGAGCCGGTCGAGGTGACCGGCGACGGTGACCACGAGCTGCTCTACCGGGCCACCGACCTCGCCGGCAACGTCGAGGCGCTGAAGTCGGCCGTGGTGAAGATCGACGGCAGCAAGCCGACCCTGCTGATCTCCGGGCTGGCCGACGGCCAGCTGTACGGCGACAGCCAGGACGTACGGGTGTCGTGGCAGGCGGTCGACCCGACCTCCGGCATCGACACCGTCGTCGGCACGCTGGACGGGCAGCCGTACGCGAACGACACCCTGCAGGTGATGTACGACCTGCCGCTCGGCCTGCACGAGCTGACCGTGACCGCGACCGACAAGGCGGGCAACGACACCACCTCGACGGTCCGGTTCTTCGTCACCACGTCGTTCCGGGACATGCAGAACCTGATCGACAGGTTCAAGTCGACCGGACGGTTGTCCAAGAAGGCGGACCGCAAGCTGTCCAACAAGCTGGACGCGGTCCGGCTGTCGGAGGCGGCTGGCAAGGACAAGCGAGCGATTCAGCAGCTGACCGCGTTCAAGGCCCTCGCCGCCGACCCGGATCTGGTCACCGACGCCGACGTTCGGGACACCCTGGTCCGTGACGCCGACGCCATGATCGAACGGCTCGGTGGCACGGCGAGCTCGGCCGGGGTGCAGGCGAACGGCGGAAAGCCGGTCACCGGTGCCGGTCGGCTGGCGGAGGACCCCACCCGGATCGACCCCGACCAGCAACTCTGATCCGCGGTGGCCCCGCCCGGTCCTCGGTGCCGGGCGGGGCCAGCGTCCTATCAACGGGTCACCGACCCGTCTACGAGACAGGAAGGAAGACACCATGCGTCGTACGCGTGGATCGGCCGCCGTTCTGTTCGGCCTGTTGCTGGCGGTGCTACCGGTAGCCGGTCCCGCGCAGGCGCACAACGGCAAACTTGACCTGGAGGTGGCCGGCGACGGCGCCACCGGGGTGACCGTGCAGGCCTTCCATGAGGACGGGCACCGGCTCGACCTTCCGGTCCGGCTGGTGCTGACCGCCACCGCCGACGGTGGGCGGTCGGTCGGCCCGCTGCAGCTCGAACCGGCCGGTGAAGGGCAGGGCTTCTACGCCAGCGGCCCGGTGCTCAGCCCGGGTGACTGGCAGGTGACGGTGAGCGCTCCGGCGCCGTACGACAGTGCGACGACGGTCGATGTACAGGCGGTGGAGGGTCAGGCTCCGCCGGTCGCCGATCTGGCCGCCGCAGCGGTCGAGGACGAATCCGGCGGTACGGCCGGAGCCGGTTGGTGGCGTTGGGCATGGCCGATCGGCCTCGCCGCCCTGGCGGTGGCCGCTCTGGCCGTGGCCGTCCGCCGGCCACGATCCAGACAGCCCTGATCACGATGGGGCCCAGGGCACAGACGGCGACGGGGCCAGCCGGGTTCGGCTGGCCCCGTCGCCGTCTGGTCAGGTGCCGTGTTCTTCACCCGACTCTGGACATCGCTACACTGTGGAGATTACGGTCTGGATTGGACGAGTCGACCAACTCAGGCTGGAGGGCCGGTGCGCCAACCCACGGTTCGGTACCACAATGCGATCATGGACAGCGCCCGATGGGAGGGGTTCCCCTTCCGCGACGGCGACATCGTGATCTCGACACCCGCCAAATGCGGCACGACGTGGACCCAGACGATCTGCGCTCTGTTGATCTTCCAGACACCGGAGCTGCCCCGCCCGCTGGACGACATCACCATCTGGCCGGACATGAAGACGCGCAGCCAGGCCGACGTGCTCGCGTTCTACGAGGCGCAGCAGCACCGACGCATCATCAAGACCCACACCCCGTTCGACGGTCTGCCGATCCACGACGGGGTCACCTACATCGCCGTCGGCCGGGACCCGCGGGACGTCGCCCTGTCCTGGGATGCACATTTCCGCAACACCGACTACGACGTGGTCCTGAAGCTGCGCGACGAGGCGGTCGGCAACGACGACCTGACCGGCGAGCTCACCGACGACGCGCCACCGCAGCTGGAGTCCGAGTACGACCGGTTCTGGGCCTGGATGGAACACCCCGACGTGCAGATCGGCCTGCCGTCGATGCTGCACCACATGTCGGGTTTCTGGGCGGAGCGTGAGCGGTCAAACGTCCTGCTGCTGCACTACGACGAGCTGAAGTCCGACCTTGAGGGCCAGATGCGGGCAATCGCCAAACGGCTCGACATCGAGGTGCCCGAACAGCGCTGGCCGGAGCTGGTGCAGGCAGCCACCTTCGATTCCATGCGCAACCGCGCCAAGGAGTTCGCCCCCGTCCTGGCGATGTGGCGGGACCCGAAGCAATTTTTCAACCGGGGCGCCACCGGTCAGTGGCGTGACCTGCTCGACGACGACGACCTGCGGCGCTACGAGGAGCAGGTCGCCAAGCTCGCCGTACCGGAGCTGGTCGACTGGCTGCACCGCGGCCCGATCACCGCCACCGCGACGACAGCGGGCCGCTGAGTGACCCACTGTTGACCCGGGGCCGCAGAACCGGCGGCGGCCTCGTCATGATCACGTGAGCGCCATGGACCTCAAGACCGTGCGGTGAGGTCCATGGCGCTCACCTGATTTTGGGAGGCACCGGCCGGCGCTACCGGTGGCCCGATCGCGGCATGTTACGGCTTGACGAGCGAGATTGCTCGCCCACAGCCTATGTCCAAGAGCGATGGCACCTGCGGCTCACCGGGCGAGCCCGCCTCGTCGGACCCTGCACCAGGTGTGCCGCCAGGGCAAGCGGTACATCTGGGTTCTCGCCTACCAGTGGGGCGGCCCCGCCTTCTCCTACCGCACCTCCACCAACCCGGCCGACGTCAACAGCTGGTCCGCCCACCAGACCCTCTTCACCGGCAGCATCAGCAACTCCGGCACCGGACCCATCGACCAGGCACTCATCGGCGACGACCAGAACAGATACCTCTCCTTCGCCAGCGACAACGGCCGCATATACCGCGCCAGCATGCCCATCGGCAACTTCCATCACGACCGACACCACCAACAACCTCTTCGAAGGCGTCCGGGTCTACAAACTCCAAGGCCAGGCGCCACCTGGACCCAACACCACACCATGACACGCCGGGCCCGCCCACGCCGGTGGGTCGTGATCAAGACGGCTCAGCCGACCTGGTGTCGGCGTGTCGAGTCGATAGGGCGTAGTGGATCAACCCTCACGGCAGCCGTCCCCCGGGATCAGCCACCGGGGCAGCTACGGCCACCGCTGGTCGGGATGCACTGCGTGACCTGCGGCGCTGGCTCGTTGCCGGTCGGCGTCCAACCGATCAGCGGCGTCGTGGCCGCCTGCCCGGCTATCGCGACAGCACAGTAGATCAGCGCCGCCCCCACCAGAGCCCCGACGAAGTGGCGAATCCAGTACCGGTCGTGGATGAGCCAGGCGAGCAACATCCCCGCCGCCGGGAGAACCAGGTTGAGCACCAGGGCCGTGGTCAGGATGGTGTCGGTGGTCGCGCCGAACGCCTGTGCCTGTGCACGGGTGTCGAGATAGGGCGACGACGTACGTCGAATCAGCCCGACGATGAGCAGGAACGGCACGCCGTAGAGCCAACCGAGGAGCAACACGCCGAGTCCGATGCGCTTCACGGGGCACCCTGCCAGACCGCGACGACTACCGCCACGACAGCGACGCTGCCCAGCACCGGAAGAGTGCCGACGACGATCGGAGAAGGGATCAGGCGGGCCAGCAGACCGGTGACCGCCAGTGTGCAGACCAGCAGGCCGAGGAGGACCGGACTGCCGACGAGCAGCAGCAGATCTATCTCCTCCTGCGGTGTCAGGCAGCTGAACATCACCGAGCAGTCGGTGCGCAGCGCAGCCGGTATCCCTGACTGCCCGACGAGAACCGCAGTGATCACTGTGACGTACCAGCCGAGCGCGACGAGCAGGCTGCGCCCGTACGGTGCCCGACGCGGGGCATCATCGACATCCATGTACGACAATCTGCCACGAGCCTCACGGCGGGTACATCCGTCATCGTACCCATTCGGCGGGTCGGCGGGTCGGTGCCTCATGCCCGACCGCCACCGCGACAATGACCCGATGAGCCTGGATGTCCGCAGCGACGACGGCTGTCGGTTGTGGGCCGAGCAGTCGGGCACCGGACCGCCGCTGGTGCTCTGTCACGGCGGTCCGGGTCTGTGGGACTACTTCGACCCGCTCGCCCGGCTCCTCGAAGATCACGCTCGCATCATCCGGTGGGACCAACGCGGCTGCGGGCGATCGCAGCGGCGTGGGCCGTACCGCATCGCCCGCTTCGTCGCCGACCTCGACGCGGTACGCGACCAGCTGGCCGGGCCGCGCATGGCCCTGCTCGGCCACTCCTGGGGGGCCCACCTGACGTTGCGGTACGCCATCGCGTACCCCGAGCGGGTCAGTCAGCTGATCTACGTGTCCGGGACCGGCATCGACCCTGGGCGGGACTGGCATCCGCACTACGAACGGAATCTGCGGCTCCGGCTCGGGGATCGTCTGGCCCGGTGGGAGACTCTGGGCGCCCGCTCCCGTACCCCCGCCGAGGAACGTGAGTGGGCGGTCCTGCAGTGGTCGGCCGACTTCGCCGACCAGGACACCGCGCTCAGTCACGCCCAACGCATGGCCGAACCATGGTTGGGCATCAGCTACGACTGCAGCCGGGCCATCAACGCCGAGGTCAAGCGGGAACTCGCCAAGACCGAGATAGCCGTACGCTGCCGGGCGCTCGATCTACCAGTGTTGATCATCGACGGCGCCGAGGACATCCGCCCTCGCTGGGCTGTGGACTCGCTGCACCGGACGCTGCCCAACAGTCAGCGCGTGATCCTCACCGGGTCCGCCCACCTGCCGTGGGTAGAGCGTCCGGACGACTTCCGCCTAGCGGTAACGACCTCCCTGACAGGGCAAAGGCCGCAGTCACCTGTCGTCCGGGAGTAGCCGGAACGCTGGATGCGGAGTCAGCGGTCGCAGCGCTCGAAAGTCCCGCCGATCCAAGGCCAACAGGGTGTCGGTCTGGTAGCGGGCGGCCAGCGCGACATTGACTGCGCTGACGAGCAGCGTCCAGCCTTCGTACGTCGGCTACGAGGACGCGATCCTCGTCGTCAAGCGGAGGCTGCGTCGTCAGGACGGCGTGGACTCCCGACGGTACGCGCTCGGGGTGTAGCCGAGCACCGTCCGGAACTCGTTGGCCAGGTGGGCCTGGTCGGCGTACCCGAGTTGGGCCGCCAGACCCGCCAGGTCGGTGGCCGGATCGGTCCGCAGCAGCTGCGCCGCCTCCTGCAACCGCCGTCGGCGGATCATCATCGACGGCGGCAGGCCGACGTGGCGGCGGGCCAGCCGCTGCACCGTACGGGCCGACACGTGCAGTCGGGCGGCGACGTCCTCGACCCGCAGCACCGTGTGGTCGGTGTCGACGAGCTCCGCCAAGGTGTTGGCCAGCAGCGCCTCCGGACCGGGCGGCCCGACCGTGGCGCTCAGCCAGTCGGCGAACGCCGCCACCGCACCAGCGTGCCGCTGCGGAGCGTCAACGGCACCGGTCATCGCGTCGACCACCGGCGGCCGAAGATCGGGCAGGTCCAGCCGGCGGGAGGCATCCCGCAGCGCCGCCGGCTCCGGGGTGAAGTGCGGCACCGCCGCCGGGCGCAGCAGCGCCCCGACCGCCCAGCCGGTGCCGGTCAGGTCCCGGTACGAGACCTGGGTCGTCGGACCGGCCAGCTCCACGCCGTCTGGGCCGACCACCAGATTGCAGGCCGGGAACGACAGGATCTGCTGCCGGGAGGTACGGCCCGGCGCGATCCGCCACTCGGGGATCCAGAACCAGCGGACCAGCGACGCGACCTGCTCCGGCGGCGGCAGCCGGGCGAAGGTCGGCAGCCGGGACGGGTACAGGATGCCGCGCTGCGCCGAGTCCACGGCTGCCAGGCTACGGCCTGCGGCACCGACGGCTGTCGGCTGTCGCGAATCTTCAAGTCACCACACCCGCACGCTGCCTAGGGTCGGGACATGTCCGACACTTTCCCGGCCGCCGACGGCCGATACACCACCAACGGTACGCCGCACGGCGTCACCAGCCTCACTCCGTTCCTGGCCCTTCCGGACGCACGCGGCGCTATCGCCTTCTACCGGGACGTGTTCGGCGCCCGAGTGGTCGACGTGACCGAGATGGGCGGCGCCGTGGTGCACGCGGTGCTCGACTTCGGCAACGGCCAACTGCAGCTCGGCGAGCCGTCCCCGGCGTACGGGCTGGTTGCCCCACCGGCTGGCGACGAGGACTGCTACTCGATTGGCCGGTACTGCCCGGACGTCGACGCCACGCTCACCCGCGCGGTAGCGGCCGGCGCAACGGTGCGGGAGCCGGCGACAACCTTCGTCTCCGGTGACCGGTTCGCCAGCATCCGCGACCCGTACGGGGTGCGCTGGTCGATCATGACCCGGGTCGAGGACCTCTCCGAGTCCGAAAGCGCCCGCCGGGTCGCCGAATGGGCCGCCCAGCAGGGCTGACATCCGCCTGCGGTAGAGCTGAGGAGTGCCCTGTTATCTTACTGATCGTCCCCACAGGGGACTGCTCGGTCGCCCGGCTCGGTATGACTGACTGCCCCTGTCGTGCGCATGATCCGGGGGGTGTTGTCGCCGGGCCGGGTGGCGTCGGCGGAC
>NZ_JBHMIQ010000037.1:0-69394 GCF_048060315.1 Micromonospora sp. LOL_013 | reverse complement strand
TGCCTACTACTTCCAGGTACCCGCATGTCCGGATCTTGGACCCTATTGCCGGTCGCTCTTAGCAGATCAACTCGGTATCGGAGCGGTTGTCCACAGCCGGGGATCTGTCCACAGCGCCGCCGGACCGTGGCTGGCCGGCAGGGGTGCCGTCCATCAATGCTGAGCATCGAGTCGACTCGATCAGATCAATCCGACGAGCCCCTTGCGGAGATGCGATGTTCGATACGTACGTGACGGTTGTCGGTAACGTGCTGACCACGCCGGAGTGGCGGCGTACCACCCAGACCAACACACTGGTCGCCAACTTCAAAGTGGCCTCGACGGCGCGCCGGCTCGACCGGGAGAGCAACCGCTGGGTCGACGGCAACAGCCTGCGGGTCCGGGTGAACTGCTGGCGCAAGCTGGCCGAAGGAGTCTGCTCCTCGGTCATGCTCGGCGACCCGGTCGTCGTGGTCGGCCGGCTCTACACCCGCGACTGGGTCGACGGCGACGGCAACAACCGCCTGCAGTACGAGATGGAGGCCGTGGCGGTCGGCCATGACCTGGCCCGAGGACGGGGTCGGTTCACCCGCAACCGGCCGACGTTGGCGACCAGCGAGGTTGACGGGGACGACCCGGAGCGGCGGGTGCAGGGTGAGGTCACCGCCGAGGTGCCGGCCGACGAGGTGCCGGCGACCCGCAACGAGCTGTTCGACGGTGACGACGACCCGATGTTCCTGGAACCGTCAGTGCCGTCGCCGGTCGAAGGGGAACCGAACCGTCCGGGTGGCCGGCCGGTCACCCTCGCCGTGGACCTGCTCGCCGCCGAGGCGGCCGAGTCCGCCTCGGCTCAGGCCGGCACAGTCGCCGCTTCGACCGAGGACCCCGGAGCCGGCATCGCGACGACGGGCGGCGACTCCGGTCACCGCGACGAGCCATCGGACATGCTGATGGATACGCCGTCGTCGCGGTCGCCCGGCGGCGACGGGAATTCCGACGACCCGATCGGCGATCCGCTGCCGGCCGAGGAGCAGCCGGCTTCGTCCAGCCGGGCCCGGCGGTCGCGGAGCCGGACGGCGGTGCCGGTCTGACCCTGGCCGGCCCCATGCCGACGAGCGCGGTGGTACGGACCCGTCTGCCGTACCACCGCGCCGACGGTCGACCGACCGGTGACCGGTGACCGTCAGCCGACCCGTCACCCGTCACCCGTCACCCGCCACCGGCCACCGGCCACCGGCTCCACGTAGGCTGCCGGAGTGGCTACCAGCGCTGGCAGGGTCAACGCGTCGGCCGCCGCCGCCACGGTCGGCGGTCTGGTCGCCGGCTACGCCCTGGACACCCTGTTCGGCGACCCCCGCCGCTGGCATCCGGTCGCCGGGTACGGCCGGTTGGCCGGTGCCGCCGAGCGCCGGCTGTACCGGCCGACCCGTCGGGCCGGCGTCGCCTACACGGCCGTGGCCGTCGGGGGGCCGGTGATCGCCGCCGTGGCGGCGTCGGTGCTGACCCGACGACATCCGATCGCCCGGGCTGCTCTCGTCGCCGGCACCACCTGGGCGGTGCTCGGCGGGCGGACGCTGCGGACCGAGGCACAGGTGATGGCGCGGGCGCTGCACCGGGCAGACGTACCAGCGGCCCGACGCCGGCTCAACCATCTCTGCGGCCGGGACCCGGCCACGCTCGACGCGCCGGAGCTGGCCCGGGCGACCGTCGAGTCCGTCGCCGAGAACACCTCGGACGCCGTGGTCGCGCCGTTGTTCTGGGGGGCCGTCGCAGGTCTGCCCGGCCTGGTCGGCTACCGGGCGGCGAACACGTTGGACGCCATGGTCGGGCACCGGTCGTCGCGCTACGAACGGTTCGGCACGGCCGCGGCGCGACTCGACGACCTGCTGAACTTCGTGCCGTCGCGGCTCACCGGGCTGGCCGCCGTGTGGTGGTCGCCAGCGGTCAAGGGCGACCGGGCACGGGCCTGGCGGGTGTGGCGTCGGGACCGCGCCGACCATCCGAGCCCCAACGCCGGTCAGTGCGAGGCGGCGTTCGCCGGGGCGCTCGGGGTCCGGCTCGGTGGGCGCAACGTCTACTTCGGGCGTTCCGAGGTGCGTCCGTATCTTGGTGACGGTCCGCGCCCCTCACCTCGGCAGATCCGCCGGGCAGCGACGCTGTCCCGGCGGGTCGGCAACACCGCTGCGGCAGTGTCCGTGTTGGCGGCTCCCGTGGTGCAGCTGGCCGCCGCGCAGCTGACCGCGCAGGCGGTCAGAACCGCCGTGCGGGCCATCCGCCGCCGGTAGCGGTAGGACCAGGAGCGGAAGGGAGGCCGGGGTGCCGGGGAGTGCTGGCCCTGTCGGTGGTGGCCTACTGGTCGCCGGGACCACCTCCGACGCGGGCAAGAGCCTGCTCACCGCCGGAATCTGTCGATGGCTGAACCGGCGTGGGGTGCGGGTCGCGCCGTTCAAGGCACAGAACATGTCCAACAACTCGGCGGTGGTCGTCGGGTCGGACGGTCGGGGCGGCGAGATCGGACGGGCGCAAGCGGTGCAGGCAGCCGCTTGCGGGCTGGAGCCGCAGGTACGGTTCAATCCGGTCCTGCTCAAACCGGGCAGTGACCGGGCCAGCCAGGTCGTGCTGCTCGGGGAGGCGGTCGACACCGTCACCGCGACCAACTACCGCGCGATGCGCTCCCGCCTCGCCGACGCCGTGCACACCACCCTCGCCGAGCTGCGTGGCGAGTACGACGTGGTGATCTGTGAAGGAGCCGGCAGCCCAACCGAGATCAACCTGCGGGCTGGTGACTTCGTCAACCTCGGGCTGGCCCGGCATGCCGGGCTGCCGGCGATCGTCGTCGGTGACATCGACCGGGGTGGCGTCTTCGCCGCCATGTTCGGCACCGTAGCCCTGCTCAGCGCCGAGGACCAGGAACACATCGCCGGGTTCGTGATCAACAAATTTCGTGGTGATCAGGAGTTGCTGCGGCCCGGGGTCGACATGCTGCACCAGGTGACCGGCCGACCCACCTACGGGGTGTTGCCCTGGCAGCCCGATCTCTGGCTGGACGGTGAGGACTCGCTGGCGTACGGCCAGACGATCGGACGACCCACGGCGCCGCGCGGCCGCGACATCCTGCGGGTCGCGACGGTGCGACTACCCCGGATGTCCAACGCCACCGATCTCGAAGCGCTCGCTGCCGAGCCGGGCGTGCAGGTCCGGCTCACCGTCGACCCGACCGAGGTTGCCGCCGCCGACCTTGTCGTCCTGCCCGGCACAAAATCGACCGTGGACGATCTGGCCTGGTTGCGGGGGACCGGGCTGGCTGCGGCGGTGACCACGCACGCCAGCGCTGGCCGCCCGCTGCTCGGCATCTGCGGTGGTTTCCAGATGCTCGGCCGGGTGATCCACGACGAGGTGGAGAGCCGCCGGGGCACGGTACCGGGGCTTGGCCTATTGCCCGTCGAGATCACCTTCGCCGAGCACAAGACCGTGACCCGCAGCGCGGGGCGGGCCTACAGCGACGTCCCGGTGCGCGGCTACGAGATTCACCACGGGTACATCTCCCGGTCCGACGGGTCGATCTCGCCGCTGTTCACCGGCACCGGCACCGAGGTGGGCACCGGCACCGGCCCTGGCGCGACGGGCGGCACCGAGGGCGTACGGCTCGGTCCGGTGTGCGGCACCCACTGGCACGGTGCCTTCGAGTCCGACGAGTTCCGTCGCCGCTACCTCACCGACGTGGCCCGCCAGGCCGGCCGGCACGGCTTCGCCGTCGCGCCGGACACCAGCTTCACGGCGCTGCGCCAACGCGGACTCGATCTACTCGGCGACCTGGTGGAGGAGCACCTGGACACCGCCGCGCTGTGGCGGCTGATCGAGTCCGGGCCGCCGGCCGGACTACCGTTCATCCCACCCGGAGCTCCCCGGTGACGCGGGGGATCTCGACCTTCGAGAGTCTGGCCCGGCGGGTGTACGCCGCCCCGGCCCGCCTCGGCCGGGTCCGGCTCGTCGTCGTCGACGGCCCGAGCGGCGCCGGCAAGTCCACCTTCGCCGACCGCCTGGCCACTGCCTGCGCGACGATCACGGCGACAGCGCCGGAGTCGGCCACGGAGCCGTTCAGCACCGCCGCCGACCCCGCCGTGGCGGTCGTGCACACCGACGACCTGCTGGATGGCTGGCGTGACCAGTTCACATTCTGGCCCCGGCTCAGCACCTGCGTGCTCGACCCGCTGCGGACCGGCCGGCCGGCCCGCTACCGACGATACGACTGGGCCGCCGGGCGGTTCGGCGACGGCTGGACCGTGATCGAGCCGCCCGCCGTACTCGTGATCGAAGGGGTGAGCGCGGCCCGCGCGGCGGTCCGGCCGGCCGCGACGCTGTCGGTCTATGTCACCGCACCAGAATCGGTGCGCCTGGCCCGGTCGCTCACCCGCGACGGGGCCGCGATACAGCCGACGCTCGACCGCTGGCGGCGGGCCGAGGAGCGGTTCATCTCCGCCGACGGTACGCCCGGTGCGGTCGACCTGCTCGTCGACGGCGCTGCTGAGCCCGAGTCCGGCCAGCTCCGGTCCGGCCAGCTGGCGTACGGGTGGATCCGGGACTGGCCGGACGTAGACGCCGGTGGCGCCGGTGGGGCACCATCGGCCGGGTAGGCCAGTCAGCCGATCCCGGGGAGCGTCCGCCATGACCGCAGACGACGACGGCACCACGCCCACGGCTGCGGCCAGCTGCGGTACGCCGGACGTCACCACCCCGCCGGACCGGCGGCGGATCACGTTGACCGGGATCAGCTCCCGTGCCTGGGAGCACCCGGCCGACCGGGGCGCATTGACCGCGCTCCGTGAGCTGCGTGGCTTCGACGACGTGGTCCGGACATTCTTCGGGATGTGGAACGAGCGGGCCTTCCGGCTCAGCTACCTGGCGTCGGTGATCCGGGTCGACCACCGCCAGTACCCCCGGGTGCACCGGTTGCTCGCCGAGGCGGCAACCGCGCTGGACGTGCCGGAGCTGCCGGAGCTGTTCGTGACCCAGTCCCCGGTGCTCGGTGCTCAGGCCATCGGCTTGGACAAACCGTTCATCGTGATCAACACCGCCTGCGTACAGCAGCTCGACGACGCCGAGCTGCGGACGCTGCTCGGCCACGAGCTGGGGCACGTCCGCAGCGGTCACGCCGTCTACCAGACGATTCTCACCATCCTGACCCGCTGGGCGGCGAACCTGAGTTGGCTGCCGGTCGGCGCGATCGCGCTGCGGGCGATCAGCGCAGCGATGCTGGAGTGGTGGCGCAAGGCGGAGCTGTCCGGCGACCGTGCCGGGCTGCTCGCCGGTCAGGACCCGGCGGCGGCGCAGCGGCTGCTGATGAAGCTGGCCGGCGGCGGCGACCTCAGCCAGATCGACACCGCCGCGTTCCTGGAGCAGGCCGCCGAGTACGACGGCGGCGGTGACCTGCGGGACAGCCTGCACAAGTTCCGGATGACCGCCTGGAGCACCCACCCGGTGCCGGTGGCGCGGGCTGCGGCACTGCGGCAGTGGATCGACTCCGGTGGGTACGCGCAGGTGCTGGCCGGTGACTACCCGCGCCGTGCCGACGACCCGACCGCTTCGGTGACCGATGAGATCAAGGCCGCCGCGCAGGCGTACCGCGAGGAGTTCGGCCGCAGCCAGGATCCGTTGGTCGGCCTGCTGCGTCGGCTGGGTTCCGGCGCGGCCGACGTCGGCGAGTGGGCCAGCGGCGCCGCCGGCCGCGCTCGGTCCTGGATGGGCGCGGCCAGCTCCACCGGCCGGCCGGGTGGTCGGCGGAGCTGACTTCAGGCCGGCCTGGTGGCCGGCGGGGCCGACCTGCCGCCGGTCAGCGCAGCGCGGCCAGCCGCCGCTCGATCACGTCGGGATCGAACCGCTCCGGGTCCAGGGGTGCCTGCCCGTCGTCGAGACCGAGCCAATCGCGTCGGTCTGCGTACTCCGGATGGGACGGGTCGGCCAGTACGTTGAGCAGATGGGCGTAGCCCAAGACGCCGCCGCAGTCCTCCGGCGGGGCAGCCCGCTCGCCTCCCGTACACCGGGGGTAGACCGCCGTCGGGTCGCGGTCGGTGACCGCCGCGACGGTGATCTCGTGGGTCCAGTCGTCGCCGAAGTCGTACCGGTAGGCAATCGTGTCGCCGACGGCCGGGGCGACCTGCTCCAGGGTGACCTTGCGCTCCGACTGGTGCCCGGTCCGGTCGCCGGGCGGTGCGAAATCGCCGTACGGCGTCTCGAACAGGTGCAGGTGGCTGTCGTCCCAGTCGAACGCCGACTGGATCACGTGGTGCAGGTCCTCCAGCGGAGTATCACCCACGACCTCCAACTGCCGCCGGACCGGCGGCTCGCTGTCGGCCAGCACCACGTCGACCCGGTAGACCGGCGCCGGTCCCTGTGACTTCTTCCGTTTGGCCGGCAGCTTGCGCGTCGGTGCCGGCCGGACCGGCCCGGGACGGCGCTGCGCGGGGAACCCGCCGCCGTCCAGCAGGCCGGGGAGCAGGTCCGCCAGGTCGTCGGGACCGGCGTCATGGTGCGGGGCCGGCGGCCGGTCCGACTCCGGCATGGTGGCCAGCCGGGCGTCCAGCAGGGTGGCCAGCACCGGGTACGGCGGCCCCTCGTCGTCGTCGAGCTCCGGTTCGTCGTCGAGTTCGGCGTCGGCCTCGTCGTGCACGCTGCGGGCGTCCAACGCCTGCTCGACGTGCCACCGCAGGTCGGCCGGGTCGAGTCGGGTCCGGGTGGTGCCTTGATCCCGGGTCAGTTCGTCCAGGGCCGCCGGCAGCTGGTCACCGTCCAACAGCAGGATGTCCTGAGCGGCCGCGCAGTCGGCGTGATCGACGATCACCATCATGGCGTGCCTACGGCCGGCCCGTCGGAAGGCGACGGTGAAGACCGAGTCGGTCCCGTCGGGGCTGTCGATCCGCCAGCAGTCGTCCACCGTCACCTCGGCGGCGACCTCGTCGGCCCACTTCGGCCACGGTACGCCTGTCCCGGCGATGGTCGCCGCCGCGGCCCTGGCAGCCTCGGCGGCGGGCGGTGGCGACACCGCGGCGATCGCGGTCAGCAGGGCCACCGCCTCGGGGCCGCCTCGGTCGGCGAGCTGCGGGATGAGCCCGTCGCGCAGCGGGCGGACGCCGTCGGGGTCGGGTTCGTCGCCGACCATCGCGACGAACATCGCGCCGGTGAGTTCGGCGGCGATCGGGTCATCGTCGTCGACCAGGGCGGCGGCGCCGCTCAGCAGGGTGCCGATGACGTCGCCGGGTGCCTCACTGCAGCCGGGGCAGTCGCACGGTTCGGGGTTGTCGGTGCCGTCCATCGCGCCAGTGTGCCCGTTCGCTTGCGGCGGCGCGAGGCGAGCCCCCGGCGTGTCGTCGGGTGAGCACCGGACGGCCCCTACCATCGTCGGATGACGACTGCCATTCCCACCGCCGCCGACCTGCGGTCCGCCATCGCCCGGGAGCTGCCCGGGGTCCGCGCCGACCTGGAGCGGCTGATCCGCATCCCCGGTATCGCCTTCGACGGGTTCGACCACAGCCAGGTGGAGCGGTCCGCCGCGGCGGTCGCCGAGCTGGCCCGGGGCTGCGGGCTGGACGTGCAGGTGGTCCGGGCCGGCGGGCAGCCCGCAGTGCTCGGCCGCCGGCCGGCGCCGCCCGGCGTCCCGACGGTGCTGCTGTATGCCCACCACGACGTGCAGCCAATCGGCGATCCGGCGCTGTGGTCCAGTGACCCGTTCGAGCCGGTGGAGCGGGACGGCCGGCTGTACGGGCGGGGCGCCGCCGACGACAAGGCCGGAGTCATGGCGCACATCGCCGCGTTGCGGGCGTTCGGCGACGCGTTGCCGGTCGGCGTGGTGCTCTTCGTCGAGGGCGAGGAGGAGTACGGCAGCGAGTCGCTGTCCCGACTGCTGGGCGCCCACCGCGACGAGCTCGCCGCCGATGTGATCGTGATCGCCGACTCGGCGAACTGGGAGATCGGCGTACCGGCGTTGACGACGTCGCTGCGGGGCCTAGTCAACTGTTTCGTCGAGGTCCGCACCCTTGAGCAGGCGGTGCACAGTGGCATGTTCGGCGGTCCGGTGCCGGATGCGCTGACCGCGCTCTGCCGGCTGCTGGCCACCCTGCACGACGAGGCCGGCGATGTGGCGGTGCCGGGCCTGGTCGGCCGGACGGGCTCCGCCGTGGATCTGCCGGAGCAGCGGATGCGGGACGAGGCCGGCATGGTCGACGGGGTGGGCTTCACCGGCACCGGCGCGTTGACCGACCGGCTGTGGACCAAGCCAGCGCTGGCCGTGCTCGGTATCGACGCCCCGGCCACCGACTGTGCCCCCAATGCCCTGGTGCCGGCGGCGCGGGCCAAGCTGAGTCTGCGGTTGGCCCCGGGCGATGATCCGTCGGCGGCGTACGCGGCGTTGACCGCACATCTGCGGGCAAAGGCCCCGTGGGGCGCGCGGGTCGAGGTGAGCCTGGAAAGTGACGGCGACGCCTGTGTGATTGACGCGACTGGTCCGTACTTCGACGCGGCCCGCGCGGCGTTCGCCGCGGCGTGGGACGGCGTGGCGCCAGTGGACGTCGGCGTCGGCGGTTCGATTCCGTTCATCGCCACGTTCCAGGAGATGTTTCCGGACGCGGCGATCCTGGTGACCGGGGTGGAGGACCCGTACACCGCCGCCCACGGGCCGAACGAGAGCCTGCATCTGGGCGAGTTCGCCCGGGTCTGCCTGGCCGAGGCGCTCCTGCTCGCGGCGGTGGCGGATCCGGCGATTCAGCTGCGCGGGCTTCCGCCGGTACGCTAGTGTTTCGAACATGAGTACGAACGAGGTGATTGCGCGGCTCGACGCCGCGGTCAGTGCTCTGCGGGGCGTCAGCGTCTCCGCTTGGTCCGAGGAGTCGCTGCGCGCCCAGCTCGGCGAGGTCTCGGTCGCCCTCTGCGCCATTGATTCCGCGTTGACCCGGGTGGCCGACGAGGTGCGTGCCCACGGTCTGCGGGTCGAGGAGCCGGTCACGGCTGGCGTCTCAAGCGGGCCGTGACCTGGTCTGTCGGTCGGCCGTGACCTGGGTCCCGGCCGACCGACGGAGGGTCAGGGCCGACGGACGTCGGTCTCAGGCCAGCGGAGTGTGGTCGGCCGGCACGCGCTCGGCGGCCGGTGGCGGCCCCGGCGGGCTGCCGGTGCCGAACGGGCGCCCGCCGAGCCTGTCGCGTCCGTGCGGGGTCAGCCAGTTGGTCAGGTCCGGACCGGCCGGTACCACCCCGGTCGGGTTGATGTCCCGGTGGACCTCGTAGTAGTGCCGTTTGATGTGGTCGAAGTCGATGGTGTCCCCGAACCCCGGCGTTTGGAACAGATCCCGGGCGTACGCCCAGAGCACCGGCATCTCAGTCAGCTTCTGCCGGTTGCACTTGAAGTGTCCATGGTAGACGGGGTCGAAGCGCACCAGCGTGGTGAACAGTCGTACGTCGGCTTCGGTGATAGTGTCGCCGACCAGGTAACGCTGGTTCTCCAGTCGCGTGGAGAGCCAGTCGAGCCGGTCGAACAACCGTCGGTACGCCGCTTCGTAGGCCTGCTGGCTGCCGGCGAACCCGCATCGGTAGACCCCGTTGTTCACGTCGGCGAAGACCACTGAGTTGACCTCGTCGATCTCGTCGCGCAGCGGCTCCGGGTAGAGCTGCGGCGCGCCGCTGCGGTGGTACGCGGTCCACTCGGTGGACAGGTCGATGGTCATCTGGGCGTAGTCGTTGGTCACCACCTGCCCGGTCGGCACGTCGACGAACGCCGGCACGGTGATGCCCCGATCGTAGCCGGGGAACCGGGCGAAGTAGGCGTCCTGCAGCCGTTCGACACCGAGTACCGGATCGCGTCCGTCCGGGTCGAGGTCAAAGGTCCAGCTGCGCTTGTCGTGGGTGGGCCCGGCCACGCCCATCGACAGAGCCTGTTCCAGACCGAGCAGCCGGCGGACGATGATCGCCCGGTTTGCCCACGGGCACGCCCGGCTGACCACCAACCGGTATCGATCCGGCTCCACCGGATATCCGTCGCGCCCGTCGGCGGTGATCCGGGTCGCGATGTACCGCTGATCGCGGGTGAACTCACCGCCGGGGTTGACGTAGCTGCCGTCTGCCGTCTTCGCCATGTCTGCACCGTACCCATTCGACGCGCGCCGCACCTGGTCCGGACGCAGTCGGGTCGACAGCGGCAGCCTCCTGTGCGGTATCGGTCGTGCCGGTGGCTTCGGTGGACGTCGGACGGGGGTTGGTAGTCTGCTCAGCCAGTTATCGCCCGGCGACGTGCACCCTGGCTCATCGTCGTGCAACTCTCCGGTGGGCGTTGACCCACCTGAAATCACCCGGAGGCAGGGCATGGCTTCACTCGACACGGCACTCAAGGACGCGATGAGCATCGAGGGTGCCATCGGTGCCGCGCTGGTCGATTATTCCAGCGGCATGACACTCGGTACCGCCGGTGGATCCGCTGAGATGGATCTCGCGGTGGCTGCGGCAGGGAACACGGACGTGGTCCGGGCCAAGATGCGCACCCTGGAGATGTTGAAGATCGCTGACGGCATCGAGGACATTCTCATCACGCTGGACACCCAGTACCACCTCATCCGCCCGGTCTCCTCCCGGTCCGGTCAAGGCCTGTTCTTCTACCTGGCGCTGAACCGTTCCCGGTCGAACCTGGCCCTGGCCCGGCACCACCTGCGACAGGTCGAGGCCTCGCTCGAGCTCTGACCGGGTCGGTAGGAGTTTTGTCTGCTCGCCGGGGCGGGCAGCCGGGTGCGCTCGGTAGCCCTTCCTGGCGAGGACGCTACCCGGGGTGGAACGACGACAGTCGCGCCGTACCGTCGAACGGAGATCAGTCATGTCTGGAACCATCGGCGGCGTTCCGTCGTCTCCGGATCCGGCGTCCGCTGAACTTGCCTCGCTGAAACACGGCGTCACCGGCGTGATCGGCTCGGTGATCGCCGGTGTC
Organism: Micromonospora sp. LOL_013; assembly: GCF_048060315.1. Taxonomy (NCBI): domain Bacteria; kingdom Bacillati; phylum Actinomycetota; class Actinomycetes; order Micromonosporales; family Micromonosporaceae; genus Micromonospora; species Micromonospora sp. LOL_013. Next base: position 58,458 of record NZ_JBHMIQ010000037.1, on the reverse strand, counting down.
GACGGGCTGTTGCTGCTGCACGATCTGACCGACGGGACAGAGCCGCACGACCTGGCGGCGCTCGCGGCGGCGACCTTCGGACTTGGCCGGCAGACCGGCCTCGCGCTGCGGCAGGGCCCGTTCCGGGAGTCCACCGTCCGTAGTCACAAGGGCTATTTCTCGGTGTACGCGATCAACGACAGTGCGCTACTCGCGGTGCTCGGTGCCGACGGGTTGAACGTAGCCCGGTTGCATATCGAGGCGCGCGGAGTGGCCGGTCGGTTGACCACCATGCTTGACGAGCACCTGGCGAACCAGGTACGCCTCTGAGCAGACGTCAACCTAGGGTTGACGTCGGACATGCGTCAGCCTATGGTTGACGCATGTCCGAATATCTGCCGCTCGGCAATCCGGTCCGCCTCGACGACCTGATCGCCGAAATCAAACGAGCCAGTGACGACCGACTCGCTCAGCTCAGCAGCGCCGTCGTCGTCGGCGACCACCTTGGCGAGCTCGCCGATCACCTGATCGGCCACTTCGTCGATCAGGCCCGCCGGTCCGGCGCGTCGTGGACCGAGATCGGGCGCAGCATCGGGGTCAGCAAACAGGCCGCGCAGAAGCGGTTCGTGCCGAAGACCCCGGAGGAACCCAACGACCTCGACCCGCAGCAGGGGTTCGGCCGGTTCACTCCGCAGGCCCGCAACGTGGTGGTCGCCGCCCAGCACGAGGCCCGCCGGGCCGGCAACGACGAGATCACCACCGGGCACCTCGTCCTGGCCCTGCTGACCGACCTGGACAGCCTCGCCGCCCGGGTTCTGGCCGATCGGGTGGGCGACCCGGATCGGATTCGTCAGGTGGCGGCGGCGGCCCTGCCGCCGGCAGTCGACCACGTGCCGGAGCTCGTCCCGTTCGACGCCCAGGTGCGCAAGGTGCTGGAGCTGACCTTCCGCGAGGCGCTACGGTTCGACGACCGGATGGTCGGGACGGCCCACATCCTGCTCGCCCTGCTGGAGTACGCCGCCGGGGCCGGCCCGCTGGCCGATCTGGGAGTCACCAAACCCGACGTCGAGACGTACCTCCGCTCTGCGGCCTCCCGGGAGGACCTGCCGGCGGCCTGATCGACCGTCAGCCGTCAGCCGTCAGCCGTCAGCCGTCGGTCTCGGCGGCAGGCGGTTGGCGGTTGGCGGGCAACTTCCGGGTGTCCCGCAGCTGAAGGTACGGCTCGCGGCCGTCCGGATGCCCGGCCGCGATCGCCCGGCCCCGCTCCAGTTCGGCGTCCAACTCGCCGCCGAGCAGGATCGCGATGTTGGTCAGCCACAACCAGACGAGGAAGACGATCACGCTGGCGATGGCACCGTAGGTCTCGTTGTACGACCCGAAGTTGGCGACGTAGAACGCGAAGCCGGCGGAGACCAGCAGCCAGAGCAGCACCGCCAGGACGCTGCCCGGGCTCACCCACCGGAACCCGCCCTGTCGGGCGTTCGGCGTGGCCCAGTACAGGATCGAGAACATCAGGCTGACCAGAACCACCAGCACCGGCCACTTGGCGATGTCCCAGGCGGCGACCGCCTCCGGCCCGACGCCCAGCAGTTCCCCAGTCCGGGCGGCCAACTCCCCGGTGAAGACCACGATCAGCGCGCTGGCGATCAGCATCAGCCCGATGACTGCGGTGACGCCCAGCCGGATCGGCAACGTCTTCCAGATCGGGCGACCTTCCGGCACGTCGTAGATGGCGTTCGCGGCCCGCATGAAGGCCCCGATGTAGCTGGACGCCGACCAGAAGGCGGCGAGTAGACCGACGACGGCCACCAGGCCGGCCGTATCGGAGTTTTCCCGGACCTGGGCGATCGACTGGTCGAGAAAGCCGCCGATCTCGCCGGGCGCGAGACCACCGATCACACCCTGGACGTCATCGGTAGCGCCGCCGCCGAGCAGCCCGAGCACCGACACCAGCACCAACAGACCAGGAAAGATCGACAGTACGCCGTAGTAAGTGAGCCCGGCCGCCAGGTCGGGCACCGCGTCGGCGGTGACCTCGCGGACCGTACGCCGAGCGGCCGCCCACAGCGACGCAGTTGACAGCCGGGCAGGACTGGCCGGCCCGTCGTCCGGCCCCACCGGCGGCCGGCCGGGATCGTCCGGGTCACGGCGGTTGGTCGCCGGCCCGTCCCGGTCCGGCTGAGTCCCTGTGGTACCCGCTGTCGACATCGTGGCGACCTCCGATCGGTACGGTACGAGGATCCTGCCCAACCGCCGTCCCGGCCAATCCTCGGGCGCCGGCCTGCGCCGGACGGGCCAATCGACTTCCAGGGCACGCCCTGGTATGCCAATTCGGGTCGGACATGTACCCGGGGCCGGATGCGACGATGAACGTCGGCCGTCGGCAGCCGGTTGTCGCCGACCGCATCTCAAGGGGCGCTGCAGTACCTGGCGGCACACTTCTGGGCGCGTGACATACACGACGGAAGGAATCCGGATGACACTTCGTGCCACGATCGTCGGTGCCGGGCTCGCCGGATCGCTGACCGCAGTCGCGTTGGCCCGTTCCGGCATCGGAACCTCCGTCTACGAGGCGTACCTCGATCCAGCCGGGACGACCGGAGGCTTTCTCAACCTGACCGCCAACGCGCTTGGAGCGCTGCAATCGGTCGGCTGTCTGGAGCAGATACAGGCACGCGGGATCGTGGTGAACCGGCTGTGCCTGTGGAACAGCGAAGGCCGGCTGCTGGGTCGACTGTCCCGGGCCCATCGCCTGGCCAACCGGCCGATGAATTTGTCGATCATGCGTGGCGACCTGGTGTCCGTACTTCGCGACGAAGCGGTCCGGGCCGGAGCGGAGGTCCATACCGGCCGCTGGCTGGCCGGTGCCACCAGCAGCACTGGTGGAGTGACCGCGCAGTTCATCGACGGGGCCCGGGTGGAGTGCGACGTGCTCGTCGGTGCCGATGGGACGCATTCGCGGGTGCGCCGGGTGATCAGCAACGCGGCGCCACCGCCCGAGTACGGCGGACACTGCGCGATCGACGGGGTGACTCGGCTGCCGGGCATCGCGGCCGGGACGTTGCATCTGGTGGTCAGCCGACAGGGCTGCTTCCAGTACACCGCCAAGCCGGACGGCACCGTCTGGTGGAACGCGCTGGTGCCCACCGGCGACCTTGACCCGGCGGAACTGGCCGGCATCAGCGAGCAGGGCTGGCGGAGCCGGCTGTCCGCGCAGTACGGCCAGGGCGACACCCCGTGCGCCACACTGATCGCGCAGTGCACCGCGCTGGGCCGCCCGGTGCCGCTCCACCTGCCGCAGCGGTTGGCGCACTGGCGGCGGGGCCGGATGGTGGTGCTCGGTGACGCCGCCCACCCCGTCGGGTACGGGCTCGGTGCCGGTCTCGCCCTGGAGGACGCCGTGGTGCTCGGTCGCTGTCTGCGCGACATCGACGATGTGCCGGTGGCGCTGACCGCGTACGAATCGATGCGTCGGTCCCGGACGGAGCGGGCGCTGCGCGCCGGCACGCGGTACGGCCGGTTCCGCAATCTGCCCGGCCGCGGCTGGCTCGACGTCGCTCTCGCTCCGCTCTACCGCCGGTACTTCTGGGGTGGGGCATCCTCCTGGCTGCTGGCGTACGACGTGGAGTGGCACCGCCAGGTCCGCGTCTGACCAGCGTCGGTCCGACCGGTGTCGGTGGTCGGATCACTGTCCGACTGACCACCGTCGGGTGGCCGCAACGACCGATACGGGCCGCCGCCCGTTCGGCGTCGATCGAACCGTTTGGTCTCGATCGACGCTGGACGATCAGCTGGCGGATTCTCTGGACGTCGCGTGGTTGAATTGCCAGCATGAGCGCCGTTGCGGAGGCGAAGGTCTTTCCTGGACGGGAATTCTGGCTCCGTCGACGCGGTATCCAGGTACGCCTGTTCGCCCTGTCCTGCCTGGCGTTTCTCGCCTTTCCGTTGAGCGTCGTGCATGACCGCAACCAGGCACTCTACGTAGGACTTGCACTGTTCGTGCTCGGGTACGCCCGGGTGGTCGTCCACAACACTCCCCAGTTGCACACCAACCGTGCGCCGGTGACGGTCGCCGTGACGTTGATCTGTGGCCTGGCGATGGTGCCACAACTGCGCTACGACTGGCTGTCCGGGCTGGCCTTCTTCAGCCTGGTGATGCTACTGATCAACTGCCCGTTACGGTGGTGGCCGGCGCTGGTGGTCGGCCACACCGTGGTCTTCGTGGCCATCGCGGTGGGCCTGCTGCGGGTCAGCGCCGACTCGGTCGTGATCCTGATCCTGTTGATCGCCATCACCAGCGGCGTGCAGGTGGCAATCTACAACCAGATCGACACCTCGATGCAGTTGTTGCAGGCGCGGGCCGAGCTGACCCAGTTGGCGGTGGCCCGGGAACGCCTCCGGATCGCCCGTGACCTGCATGACATCCTCGGCCAGCGGCTGTCCGCGGTGACCCTCAAGGCCGATCTCGCCGCCCGGATGGTGGACTCGGCGCCGGACCGGGCGGTGACCGAGATGGCCGAGGTGGCCGAGGTGGCGCGGGACGCGCTGGCCGAGGTACGGGCAGCTGTCTCCGGTTACCGGAAAGTCTCGCTGGCGGTGGAGGCACAGTCCGCCGAGGCGTTGCTGCAGGCGTCGGGTGTCGTGGTCAGTGTCCGTGGCACCCTCGACGAACTGCCGGAGCCGATCGAGGAGTGCGCGGCCTGGCTGATCCGGGAGGCCGCCACGAACATCGTCCGGCACGCCCACGCGCGTCGCTGTGCGATCGCGGTGACCCGCCGCGAGGGACGGTTCATCCTGGAGGTGCACGACGACGGGGTGGGCGCGGGGCTGACCTGCGCGCCGCCGTCCGGTACCGGGCTGACCGGCCTGGCCGAACGGGTGCAGCTCATCGGCGGGGACCTGTGCGTCGGTCCCCGCGACGGCTGGTTCGTGCTGCGTGCCGAGCTGCCACAGACCGTGGCGCCGATGGTCCGGGGCTGACCGGCTCCGCCCCGGCCGGAGGCGGTGGGTACTCGCGTCGGCCGGTCCTGATGGTCAATCGGGCCTGACGGTTACTCTGCTACCCGGGTTCGGGTCGTCCACTGGAAGACCACGGCCGTTCCGTGGTCGACGCCGGTGACGAGTTCGCGCTCGAAGTGCTCATAGCCGCCGAGCCATGGAATCTTGATTTTCCGCTGTCCGGGAGTCACCAGCCGGCGGCGCTGCTCAGCGGTGAGACTCGCCGGACCGCCGTGCAGGACGGCCGTCACCATCGCGGGGTCCACTCCGGCCGGGTGGACCGGGTTGGGGTGGTCGGACATCGGCACCTCCGGATTTCTGCGAGTCACCTGCCGGCCGATCGCTACCTGGCGTCCGACCCGGCTGCGGTGGTCCGTGGCTGTTGCTGTGACGCTAACGATCGGCGCTAGAGAAGCCCTTGAGCAGCGTGGGAGCAGCGCCGGCACCGGTGGCACCGGCTGGCGGCGGCCGGATCAACCGGTGCTCAAGGGCGGCGCAGCACGCTCGACGCATGACGATTGGACCAGGACCTGCTCAGGTGACGGGTACGGCGACGTCGCGGGTGAGCGCGACGCGTCCCGAGGAGATTGAGATCGCGTACCAGCGTCTCGGTGACCCGCAGGGTGACCCGTTGCTGCTCATCATGGGCCTCGGCATGCAAATGATCATGTGGCACGACGACTTCTGCTCGGCGCTGACCGAGCGGGGCTTCGCCGTGGCCAGATTCGACCACCGCGACGTCGGCGCTTCCACCCATCTGCACGCCGACGGGCGACCGACCATCCTGCGGATGATGCTTCGACCGGGTGCCGCGACGTACCGCCTCGAGGACATGGCGGGCGACGCGCTCGCCGTGCTCGACGCGCTCGGCTGGCAGCGGGCGCACGTGGTGGGCATCTCCCTCGGCGCGATGGTCGCCCAGCAGTTGGCGATCGAACATCCGGACCGGCTGCTCAGCCTCACGTCGATCGCCGCGACCGCGACACCCCGGATCGGCCGGCTTTCGATGCGTACCGCGATGAAGCTGCAGCGGATGCAGGACCAGCCAGTCACCGACCGCGACGACGCTGGTCAACTGATGGTGGACCTGTACGAGTTCATCGGTTCGCCCGGCTATGACATGGACGTGGACTGGCTGCGCGAAATGGGCCGGCGGGCCTTCGACCGCGGCTACGACCAGGCCGGGCGGCTACGGCACGAGGCGGCTCTGATGGCGTCCCGGGACCGTCGGGCCGGCCTGGCAAAGCTGCGCATCCCGGCGTTGGTGGTGCACGGCGAGGTGGACCGGATATGGCGGCTGCCCGGCGGCGAGGCGACGGCAGCGGCGATTCCCGGTGCCCAGCTCGTTACCTATCCAGGACTCGGGCACGGCATCCTGCCCCGCGATCTGTGGAATGACGTGATCGACCACATTCGCCAGCTGGTCCCGGCCTGACTCGGCCTGGTCCCGGGCTGACTCGGCCTGGTCCCGGCCTGACTCGGCCTGACCCGGCCTGGACCGGCAGCCGACGAACACCCGGCCGTGCGGCCGCGACCGTCGCCGCCGGTGGTGTGGTGCCACGCCGTGGCACCACACCACCGGCGTGGTCGTCAGGGTCCGGCGGCGAGATCGGCCCGGGCCGCCTCAATCAGGTCGTCGAGGGAGAGCGAGGTCAGGTCAGCGATGTCCACCGCCGACTCCACCGGCGGCGCGGGTGCTTCCGGAACCGCCGACTCCGGCCGCGCGGGTTCTGCCAGCTCCGCTGGCCCCGGTGCGCCGCCCGGCTGGTTCGCCGCCGGGAGCCGGCTGTCCACGAAGGCGGTCATTGCCCGCACCGTCGGGTGGTCCAGCGCGGCGGTCGCCGGCAACTCGACGTCGAGCGCGTGTGACAGCCGGGCACGCAGGTCGATCGCCATGATCGAATCGAGGCCCAGCTCGGCGAAGCCGCGACTGTCGTCGATCCGTCCGGTGTCGCCGATCGTCTCACCCACCAGGTCCGCGATCGCCGAACGCAGCCGATCCTGCCGGTCCGGGCCGGCCAGCCCGAGCAGCATGCCGCGCAGCCAACCCGCCGGCCGGCCGGCCTCCACCGGTTGGTCCGTGGGCCGGTCGCCCGCCGACCGGTCGTGGACCGTAGCGGAGGCGTTGGCGACCAGCTCGCGGACCAGCGCAGCCCGGGGGTGCCCGGGGGCCCGCCCGGCGTACCGGGCCAGGTCCGCGGCGATCGCGACCAGCCGGGTGCGCTGCGCGCCGAGCGCGGCGGCCAGCAGCGGTGCCGCTTCCGCGTCGGTGAGGGCACGCACGCCCAGTTGCCCGGCAGCCCGTCGGACCGCGTCCGTCGCAGCCAGGCCGCTGCCGCCCGCCGGTTCCCAGGGGCCCCAGTTGACACTGACCGCCGGTACGCCGTCGGCGCGCAGCGCCGTCGCCAGCCCGTCCAGATAACCGTTGGCGGCCGCGTAGTTCACCTGACCGGCAGACCCGAACACACTCGACACCGACGAGAAGAGCACGAAGGCGGTCAGGTCAAGGCCGCGTACCGCGTCGGCCAGTGCCCGTGCACCGCCCACCTTGCCGGCAAAGACCTTCTCGTACGCCGGCCAAGGCAGCGTCGCGAAAGCGCCGTCGTCGGTCGTGCCGGCCAGGTGCAGGACGGCCTGCAGCGGACCGAGCCGGCCCGCCGCGGCGACGGCCGTGGCACAGCCGGCCGGATCGGCGACATCCGCAGCGACGACCTCGACCCGTACCCCCCGGGCGACCAGCTCGTCGATGGCGGCCCGGGCATCGGCACCCGGGGCCGACCGGCCGACCAGAGTGACCGTCCGGGTGCCACCGTCGGCCAGGATTCGCGCGACGCTCAACCCCAGCGCGCCCAGACCGCCACTGATCAGGACACCGTCCGGCCAACTCGACACCGGACCGGGTTCGACGGCGGCCAGCCGGGGCACCTCGACCCCGTCAGAGTGCAGCCGCAGCCGGGGCTCGGTGACGCCACCGGCCAGCACCGCGTCGAGCTGTCGGCTCAGCCGGGCCGCTGCCGGCGGGGCCGGCTCGACCAGGTCGACCCGCAGCAGCCGCCGCTGTGACTCCTCCGCTTCGACGGCGGCCAGCATTCCCCAGAGCGCCTCCCGGTCGGGTGCGGCATTGTCGTCGGCCGGGCAAACCACCACGTACGGCGTGGACGTGGACCGGCCCCGTAGCGACTCGCCGAGCGCGAGCACCGGAGCGGGCACCGGCCCGGCGGCGTCGCCGGTCGGGTCCGTGCCGGTCGGGTCCGTGCCGGGACCGGCCAGGGCCAGGAATCTGAGGTCGACCACGAGGTCCGCCCCGGAGGTGGGTCCGGACCGGGCGACGTCCACCGGGTGTCCGAGGTCGCGTAGCCCAGCCGCCAGCGCCTCGGCGAAGTCGGTCGCCGGGCCAACCAGCAGCACCGACCGGGACCCGCCCGGCCGGGCTGCACCCGCCGGTGTGGTCGTGTCGCGCCCGCCGGCACCCGCCAGGTCGGTGTCCGGGATTCGGCCGTCGTCGGCCGGCTGCCACCGCACCGTGTAGAGGCCCGCCGGGTCATCGCGCAGGCTCCGGCGTAGCAGCTCCCGGGGCGCGTGCCGGACCCGGAAGTCGTCGACCGCGAGCAGCGTCGCCCCGTCCGGCGTGGCCAGCCGCAGATCGGCGGCGGTGACCCGGCTGCGGCCACGGGGCAGCGGCTCGGCGTCGCGGACCCGGACCCGTCCCCACAGCTCCCCGTCGATCCGGTCCCGGGCCGGGAACTCCAGTCGGGCCGCGGCGAACGGGATGGCCAGCGCGGGAGCCTCCTCGGCGACCTCGTCGACGAGGAAACCGGCAATGCTCTGGAAACAGGAGTCGATCAGCCCCGGATACAGCTGGTAGTCCGTCGGGTCGTCGGGCAGCGGCGGCTGAACGTAGCGGACCAGCGCCTCGTCCCGGCCCAGCCAGATGTCAGCGATCCACCGGAACGACGGACCGAGGGTGTAGCCGAGGTCGCGGAAGTACGCGTAGAACTGTGCGCCGGTGACGTGCCGCTGTGCCGAGGCGATGAAGGCCGCCCGGTCGGCAGCTGGGTCCGGTGGCGTCAGGTCCGCCACCGCAGGATTCGGTGCCGCCGGGCCTGTCGTCGTCGCCGTAGGCCGTACCCGGGCCGCCAGATGCTCCTGCCAGAGGTCCCGGTCGGCGTCGACCAGACTGCTCACCGCGAGCCGGCCGCCGGCCCGGTCGACGGTCAGCTGGACGTCGTACCGTTCCTGCTCGGTGATCACCAGCGCCCGGGGGCAGACCAGATCGGTCAGCGTCACCGGGCTGCCGTCCGGTGCCAACGCCTGCACCAGGGTGGCCAGATGTGACGCGGCTGGAGTGACCACCGTGCCGTAGAGCCGGTGATCGGTCAGGTAGGCGGGGAACGCGGCGCTGCGGCTGAACTCGAAGACACGACCACGGAACGCCGGCGAACGCAGTTCCCGCCCGACATGCGACTGGGTCGGCTGCCCGGTCGGCGCTGCCGGCGGCCGTCCCGTCGTCGACCCGTCCACCGTAGCCGTAGCCGTAGCCGACGATGACGGCGACGGGTCGGCCAGCGGTGTCCAGTACCGGGTGTTGGCGAACGGGTACCGCGCTGCCCGCTGCCCGGCCGATCGTGGTCGCGGCGGCTGTACCGCCGCCCACCGGACCGGCTGTCCGGCGAGGTAGAGGCTGCGCACGGCGTCCAGCAGCGTGGCCCGGTCGGCGGCGCCCCGCCGTAGCGAAGTCACCACCCCGCCGTCCGGTGCCGACCCTCCTGCGGTGACCAGACCGGCCAGCGTACGTCCCGGCCCGATCTCCAGGAAGACGTCGATGCCCAGCTGGCGCAGCTGGCCGATGCCGTCGTGGAAGCGGACCGGCTGACGTACGTGCCGGCACCAGTAGTCGCCGAGGTAGGTGTCCGGCCCGGCGAGCTGCCCGGTCAGGTTCGCCACGATCGGCAGCGCCGGCGGGCGGCTCGGCAGCGACGCCAGGGCCTGCCCGAAGTCGGGGAGCATCGGCTCCATCAGCCTGCTGTGGAACGCGTGCGACACCACCAGCTGCTGGCAACGGACCCCCTCGGCCCGGCGGCCGGCGGCAAAGTCGGCGATCTCCTCGGCGACTCCGGCCACCACGACCGCGCGAGGGCCGTTGATCGCGGCGACGTCCAACGTGGTGCCGCCCAGCCACTCGGTGACCTGGTCCGGCTCGGCGGCGACGGCCAGCATCGCGCCCGGCCGAGTGTCCTGCATCAGCCGCGCCCGCCGAGCCACCAGCGCCAGTCCGTCGGCGAGGTCGAGCACGCCGGCGTGGATCGCGGCCGCGATCTCCCCGACGCTGTGGCCGATCACCGCCGACGCGTGGACCCCCCAGCTCGCCCAGAGGGCGGCGAGGGACAGCTCCAGCGCGACCAGCGCCGGCTGGGTCGCCCAGGTCTGGTCGAGCAGCTCCGGCCGTGCGCCGTGCCACATCAGCTCGGGCAGCGAGCTGCCCAGTCGTGGGGCCAGGATCTCGTCGCAGGCGTCGAAGGTCTCCCGGAACACCGGTTCGGTCCGGTGCAGTTCGGCGCCCATTCCGAAGTACTGACTGCCCTGACCGGAAAAGAGGAAAGCCGCCCGGGGTGGTCGGCCGCCCCCTGCGGCCCCTGCGGGCTGGGCCAGTGCGCGGCGCAGCTCCTCGACGGACGAAGCGAGCGCGGCCCGGCGGACCGGCAGGTGGGCCCGGCCCGCACCGGCGCTGCCGACCAGCGCAGGCAGGTCTGCGTCAGTGCTGCCGGCGAGCACTTCGTCCCAGGCCGACACCGACCGGTCCAGCCCGGACTCGTCCGGCGCGGACAGCGGCAGCAGCCACGGGCCGCCGGGCCCGTCGCCGGCCGGCTCCTGCGGCGGTGCCTCGGCGAGTACGACGTGCGCGTTGGTGCCGGAGAAGCCGAAGCTTGACACCCCGGCGAGGCGGGGCCGGCCGCCGGGGCGCCACCGTACCGGCTCGTCCAGCACCCGGACGTTCATTTCCGCCCAGCCGATCTGCGGGTTCAGCTCGGCACAGTGCAGGTTGGCCGGCAGCCGGCCGTGCCGCAACGCCAGGACGGTCTTGACCACCGACACGATGCCGGAAGCCGACTCGCAGTGGCCGACGTTGCTCTTCACCGACCCGAGGTGCAGCGGCTCACCAGGTGCCCGGCCGACGCCGAGCACCTGCCAGGCGGCCCGGACCTCGACCGGGTCGCCCAGCGCGGTGCCGGTACCGTGTGCCTCCAGGTAGGACACCTGCGGGCCGGACGCTCCGGCGTCTGCGAGCGCGGCGCGCAGCACCGCCTGCTGCGCGGTCCCGTTCGGCGCGGTCAGGCCGGACGACGCCCCGTCGGAGTTGACCGCGCTGCCGCGTACCACGGCCAGCACCCGGTCGCCGTCACGCAGCGCGGCCGACAGCGGTTTGAGTAGCACCACCGCGGCGGCCTCGGAACGGACGAAGCCGTCGGCGTCGGCGGCGAACGTCTTGCATCGGCCGGTGGGGGAGAGCATGTGGGCCCGGCTGACCGCGACCGACGCCTCCGGCGAGATGATCACGTTCACCCCGCCGACCAGAGCCGTGTCGGTCTCACCGCTGCGCAGCGAGCGGATCGCCAGATGCAGCGCGACCAGGGCCGAGGAGCAGGCGGTGTCGACCGCGATCGCCGGCCCGTGCAGACCGAGCAGGTACGCGATCCGGCCGGCAGCCGCGTTGAGCGAGGTGCCGGTGCCGAAGTACGCGTCCAGTTGGTCGAGCCCGCCACGTTGCAGTAGTCGGGCGTAGTCGGAGTTGGAGATGCCGATGTACACACCGGTCCGGCCGCCGGCCAGGCCGGTGGGGTCGACGTCGGCGTCCTCCAGCGCGTGCCAGGCACACTCGAGCAGCAGTCGGTGCTGCGGATCCAGGCTCTGTGCCTCCCGGGCGGGGATCCCGAAGAACCCGGCGTCGAACCGGTCGACGTCGCTGAGGAAGCCGCCCTGGTCGGTGGTGATCGTGCCGGTCCTCATCGGGTCGCTGTCGTGCAGCGCGGCACCGTTCCACCGTTGTGGCGGCACCGGGCCCACTCCGTCGCGGCCGTCGACCAGCAGTTGCCAGAACTCGTCGATGGAGTCGGCACCGGGGAACCGGCCGGCCATTCCGATGATCGCGATCGGCTCCCCGGCCGGGGCGGCGGCGTCGGCCACCGGGTGACGGTGGGCATCGGCATCGGTCCTGGTGCCGGTCCCGATGCCGGCCGGCTGCGGAGCGAGTGCCGGGGCCGGGGCTGGGACCGGTGGCCGGGTCGGCTCCGGGGTGCCCGGCTCGGCCGGTCGGTCCGTCGGATGCTGCCGTTGCCCGCCGGCCGGTGGTACGGCGCCGGAGTCGACCCGACCCAGCATCAGTGCGGCCAGGTCGGAGACCGTCGGGTGGTCGAAGACGTCGGCCACCTGCAGCGGTACGCCGTACTCGCCGGCCAGGGCGTCGACCAGATCGACCGCCATCATCGAGTCCAGGCCGAGATCGAAGAATCCCTGATCCTGGCGGACCTGCTCGCCGTCCGGGTGACCGAGGATCCGGGCGACGACCGCACCGACCTGGTCGCGCAGCGCCGCTGGTCGGGCCAGCACGGGCAGGTCCAGCAGACGCTCGCGTCCCGCCGCGCCGGTACCGGCGGGCGGCTCGGCGGCGCGGGCCCCGGCCGGGTCGGCAGGTCCCGACGCCGGCCCGGCCGGGGAGTAGAGGATGTTGCCACCGGCGGCGGATCCGGCGGTCAGGTCCCGGTACAGCGCCCGGGGCCGACGGGCCGACATCACTGCGGCGAACCGGTCCCACCGGACCGGGCAGCAGAGCAGCACCGCGTCCGGCCTGGCCGTGCGGGCGGTCAAGCTGGCAGCACCGGTCTGCGCGGTGACCGGGTCGACACCGCTGCGGGCCAGCTCGGCCAGATCGGTCGCGTCCACCAAGCCGTCGACCGTCCACGGTCCGAAGGCGATGCTCGTCGCGGTCAGGCCGGCGGACACCCGGTGGTTGGCGATCATGTCGATCCCACCGTTGGCGGCGGCGTAACCGCCGTAGCCGTCGGCTCCCCAGTGCGCCGACACCGACGAGACCATCAGGAAGAAGTCCAGCGGGTGGTCCCGCAGCAGCAGATGCAGCCACCAGGCGCCGGTGAACTTGCCGCGAAGGGTCTGCTCGAAGGCAGCCCGGTCGGCGTCCGCCAGCGGCGTACGGGTGAGCTGCCCGGCGGCGTGTACGACGCCGCGCAGCTGCGGCAGGTCGTCGGCGAGCGCTCGGGTCAGCGCCGCCGGGTCGTCGCAGTCCGCCGTACGGTAGTGCACCTCGACGCCGGCGTCGGCCAGCTCGGCGAGCAGTTCGGCAGCGGCCGGCGCGATGTCGTCGGCGGCCCGGCGGCCGGTCAGCAGCAGCCGACGGGCGCCCCGGCGGACCAGGTCGCGGACCAGGCAGCGGCCGACGCCGCCGAGCCCACCGGTGACCAGGTAACTGCCGTCCGGGTCGATCGGCAGCTGCGGGGCGTAGTCGGCGGGCACCGGTCGCAGCCGGGCCGTTGCCGCCGTGCCCTGGCGGACGGCGAGCAGGTCCTCCTCGCCGGCGCCGGGCAGTGCCCGTAGCGCCGCCCGCAGGTCCGCCGGCCCGGGGTCGACCGGCAGGTCGACCAGGCCGCCCCAGGCCGGCAGCTCCAGGCCGAGCACCGGGGCCAGCCCGTGCAGCAGGCCGTGGGTGCTGGCCCGGACCGGATCGTCGGCACTGATCCGTCGGGAACCCTGGGTCAGCACCACCACCCGCCGGTCGGGCGCACCACCGGGTAGCGCCCGTACGGCGGTGGTCACCGCCGCGCACAGCGCCGCGCCGGCACCGGCCAGCCCACCGTCGTCTGTGCTGACGAGCTCGGCGGGAGTCGGCTCGGCGGGAGTCGGCTCGGCGGGGAGCGCTTCGGCGGCCATGGCGAGTAGCACCAGCACCTTCTCGGCCGGGTCACGCCGCTGCCAGAACGGCTGCCACTGCTGGCCGTCGGCCGGCAGCGGCTCGGTCGCGGCCGGCAGCCCGGCCGGGCCGAGGACGACCGTCGGCCAACCATCTGTCCGGGCCACGTCGGCCAGCGCGGTCAGCAGCTCGCCGTCGTCACCGGCGAGCACCAGCGTGCAGCCGTCCGGGTCCCGACCGGCGATCGGCTGCCAGTCCAGTTTGTACAAAGGTGCCGTCGGTGACGCCACGCCGGAAGACGCGGGTCCGGACTCGACCGGTGGGGCGTGCCGCTGCCGCTGCCACGGGTAGTGCGGCAGCTCCACCACCTGTCGCGGCAGGTCGGGCAGTGCCGTCGGCAGGTCCCCCTCGTGGACCTGCACCGTCGGGGCGTCGGTGCCGTCGGCCAGCGCGGCCAGCGCGGCGGCGGCCGCCGCCGGATCGGCGGCGGTGACCCGGGCGCGGACGGCGTGCCGGGTCCGGCCAGCGGTGACGGTGTACGCGAATGCGGCGTACTGCTCCGGCCGCAATTCGGCCAGCCGCCGGCCGTACCGGTCGGCGAGTTCCCGCAGCGCCGGCCGGCTGCCGGCGGAGATCTCGAACCCGGTGACCGGCACGGCGTCACCCGCGACCGGCTGGTGGCGGCCTGGCGTGGAGCCGGGCGGTCCGGCCGGTGCCTCGGCCGGCTCCGGTTCGCCGACGATGACGTGCGCGTTGGTGCCGCTCATCCCGAACGAGCTGACGCCGGCATGCCGGAGCCCGCCCGGCCGGCCCGTCCAGGGCAGTAGCTCGGTGGGCATCCGCACCCGGGTGCCGGCCAGGTCGATCCGGGGGTTCAGGGTGGAGAAGTGCACCAGCGGCGGTACGGCGCCGTACCGCAGCGACAGGATCGCCTTCACCACACCGACCACGCCGGCGGCCGCCTCCAGGTGACCGACGTTGGTCTTGGCGGCGCCGACGTACAACGGGTCGTCGGCCCCGGTGGGCCGGCCCAGAGCCGTCGTGACTGCCTCCATCTCGATCGGGTCGCCCAGCGCGGTGCCGGTGCCATGGGTCTCGATCAGCCCAATGTCGGCCGGGGTGAGCCGGGCGTCGGCCAGCGCCGCCCCGATCAGTGCGGACTGGGCCAGCACGTTCGGCGCGGTGAACCCGGACGACCGCCCGTCCTGGTTGACCGCGGATCCGTTCAGGACGGCGTGCACCACGTCACCGTCGCGCCGGGCGGCGTCCAGCCGCTTGAGCACCAGCACGGCGCAGCCCTCGCCCCGGATGAACCCGTTCGCCCGGGCGTCGAACGCCTTGCACCGCCCGTTTGGAGAGAGCGCACCCATCTGCGGCCCGAGCAACCGGGTGGAGCGGGGCGACATGATCAGGTTGACGCCGCCGGCCAGCGCTACCTCGCACTCGCCGCGCCGCAGCGCCGAACTGGCCTGGTGGATCGCGACCAGCGACGACGAGCAGGCGGTGTCGACGGCGACCGCCGGGCCGGTCAGCCCGAGCGCGTACGCCACTCGCCCGGCCGCGAAGCAGTGCCCGTTCCCGGTGGCCCAGTAGGCGTCGGCGCCGTGCGGCTCCCAGTCCCGGTAGTCCTGGTGGGTGATGCCGACGAAGAAGCCGGTACGGGTGTCGCGTAGCTGCTCCGCCGGCCGGGCCGAATGCTCCAGCGCCTCGTGGCAGACCTCCAGCAGCAGCCGGTGCTGCGGATCGAGAGCCCTGGCCTCCCGTGGGCTGATTCCGAAGAACGCCGCGTCGAAGTCGAGGACCTCGTCGAGGAACCCGCCGAGCTGGGGCAGCTGTGCCCACTCCAGCTCGAACGGGGCCCGCCGGGCGGCCGGCAGCAGCCCGATCAGGTCCCGGCGCTGCGCCAGGGCCTGCCAGAACCCGTCGAGGGTGTCGATCCCGCCGGGCAGGCGCAGCCCGAGACCGATCACCGCGATCGGCGGGTTGTCGCCACTTGCCTCCAGCTGCGCCCGCAGCTTGCGGATCGTGTCGAGAGCGCGCGACAGCGGCGTCGGCGCGGACGGCGTCGTGCCGTTCGAGGTGGTCGTCACAGCGGTTCCTCCGCAGGTCGCAGGTCGCTACTCGGTGGCGGGCACGGCGTCGGGTGCCGGCACCGGCCGCTCGTCGTCGCCGGCGGGCAGCCGGTCGCAGAGCATGCCGGTCAGCGCGCCCGACGTGCCGTACGTCCACAGCAGGGTCGGCGACAGCTTCAGGTCGAAGGCCGCCTCCAGTCGGTTGCGCAGTTCCAGACTCATCAGCGAGTCCAAGCCGAGCGCCTTGAACGGGGTGTCCCGGTCAATCACCGTCGGGTCGATCCGCAGCACCCGGCCGGTGAGTTCCCGTACCTTGGCCTCGACCAGCGGGGCCCGGTCGTCGGCCGGGGTGTTGCGCAGCTGGTCGAGGAACTGCCCGCCATCACCGCCGGCCACTGCCGCTGCCCGGCCAGCACGCAGCTCCTGCCAGCTGGGCAGCGCAGCGGTGTCCGGGTAGGCGTCGAACCACTGCCGCAGATTGAGCGGCAGGTAGCCGACGACCGTGGCGTCGGTGGTCAGCAGTCGGGTCAACGCCGGCCAGGCCTGCTCGGCGGGGAAGCTGCCCATGCCGCGTTCTGCCAGCCGGTCACCCCGGTTGCCGTTCCGGGCGGCGAGCCCGACCCCGGCGAACGGCCCCCACTGCACCGACAACGCGGCGAGCCCGCGTCGGCGACGGTACTCAGCGAGCCCGTCGAGGTACGCGTTCGCGGCCGCGTACGCTGCCTGCCCGGCGTTGCCGACCAGCGCGGCGGCCGAACTGAACAGGACGAACAGGTCCAGCGAATCGGTGCCGGTGAGGGCGTTCAGGTGCCGGGCCCCGTCGACCTTGGGAGCGAGTACCCGGTCGAGCTGTCCGCTGTGCAGCGTGGCGATGGTGGCGTCGTCCAGCACGCCGGCTGCGTGTACCACCCCGCGTAGCGGCGGCAGGTCGGCGCGTACCTGGGCGAGCACGTCGGCCAGCGCGGTCTGGTCGGCGACGTCGACCTGATAGGTGCGTACCTGGACGCCGCCGTGCCGGACCGCGTCGATGCGCGCGGCGGCGTCGGCGTCCGGGGCTGAGCGGCCGAGCAGCGCGATCGCCCCGCCGCCGGCGGCGGCGACGAACTCCGCCAGGGACAGCCCCAGCGCGCCGAGGCCACCGGTGATCAGGTAGGTGCCGTCGTCGCGGAACCGGCCGTCGGGCAGCGGCTCGGGCGCCACCGACGCGACGCTGTCCGGCCGGCTGAGCACGAACTTGCCGATGTGCCGCCCCTGCGACATTTCCCGGAGCGCCTCGGCGGCCTGGTCGAACGGGTAGTCGATCACCGGAAGCCGGCCGAGCTGGCCGGTGCGGACCAGCTCCCACACCTGCCCGAACTGTTCGGAGAACCGGGCCGGCCGGCGTTGCATCAGACCGGCCACGTCGACCGAGGCAAGCGAGATTCCCTTGCGGAACGCGCTCAACGAGATGGTGCGGTCGGCGTAGATGTCCATTTTGCCGACCTCGATGAACCGGCCATCCTCGGCCAGCACGTCCAGGCCACGGGTGAGCGCCGCCCCGGTCAGCGAGTTGAGGATCACGTCGCAGCCGCGTCCGTCGGTCGCGGTTAAAACCTGCTCGGCCCAGGACAGGTCGCGGGAGTCGAACACGTGCCGGATGCCGAGCCGGCGCAGGTGTTCCCGTTTGCTCTCGGTGCCGGCGGTGGCGATCACCTCGGCACCAAGGTGCCGGGCGACGGCGATCGCGGCCAACCCCAGCCCGCCAGCGGCCGAGTGCACCAGGACGGCGTCGCCGGGGCCGGTTCGGCCCAGCTCGGCGAGCCCGTACCAGGCGGTCACCCCGACCAGTGGCAGCGCCGCCGCGTCCTCGTCGGACAGCTCCGGCGGGATCAGCCGGACCCGGCCGATGTTGACGGTGACGTGCGAGGCCAGGGCACCGAAGACGCAGGCGACCACCCGGTTCCCGACGGCGAGGCCGGTCACCCCGGCACCCACTGCGGTGACCCGGCCGGCACACTCGCCGCCGAGCAGCCCGGCCCCGACTGGGTCGGGGTAGGTGCCGACGGCCTTCATCACGTCGATGAAGTTCAGCGCCGCAGCGGTGACCTCGACCTCGACCTCACCGGGGCCGGGGCGGCGGCGGCGTAGTGGGCGGAACTCCAGGCCGTCCCAGCCGCCTGCGCGGGCCGGGATGAGCCGGAACGGCTGACGCGGGGTACGCCAGCGCGGCCGCGTACCAACGGCGACCCCGTCCAGGTTGGCCCGGCCGGTGGCCAGGATGCGGCCGACGTACCGGCCGTCGGGGCGCAGCACCACCTGGTCGTCGCCGTCGGCCGCACCGAGCTCGGCGACCAGCGCGGCGGCGGTGTCGGTCGGCTGAGTGCCGGCGGAACCTGCGGTGCCGGCCGTTCCGGGTAGATCGATGACGGTCGCGGCAAGCTCCGGGTGCTCCCGACGCAGCACCCGGGCGAAACCCCAGAACAGGGCGGCGCCCGGGTCCGGCTGGTCGGTCGCCGTCGCGGTCTGGGCGTCCACGGTGACCAGCACCAGTCGGGGCGGCGCCGGGCGGGTCAGGCAGGCCCGGACCAGGTCCGCCAGCCCGACGAGGGCCTGCCGCTGGCGGTCCAGGCCGGCCGAGGCGGGCGGTGCCAGATAGACCAGGCCGGTCAGGTCGCCGTCGCGTACCGCGTCGACGTCGTCGGCGGACGGCACGCCCACCTCGGCGCCGACCCGGCGTAGCTCGGCCGCGATGTCGGCGACGAGGCCGGCGGCGGGGCTGTCGCCGGGGGTGGTGCCGGCGGCGGTGTCACCGGAGCCGACGATCAGCCAGCGGCCGTCGGGCGCACCCGGCTGCTGCACCGGTCGTGGCAGGAACCGCAGTTGGTGCAGCAGCCCGCCGTCGGGATCGGCCGGCCCGGACACGTCCAGCTCCTGCAACGTCAGCCGGTGCAGGCTGAGCAGCGGGGTCCGATCTGCGTCGTAGAGGTGCACGTCGTACCGGCCGTCGTCGTGACGGAACACGTACGACCAGGCCGCGACGGTCGGCTCGGCGAGTTCGCCGTGCACATCGATCCGGTCCACCCCGGTCGGTACCACGGTCGCCGGGCCGGCGTGCAGTGCCAGACTGACCTGCAGCGCCGCGTCCAGCAGCGCCGGGTGCAGCGGGTACGCCGCCGCCCCGGCCCGGCACCGGGCGGGCAGCGCCAGCTCGGCGAGTGCCCAGTCGGCGCCGTGGCGTAGCCGCCGGATCCCCTGGAAGGCCGGCCCGTAGCGCAGTCCGCGCTGGTGGCAGCCGGCGTAGAAGGTCTCCGGGTCGACCTCGGTCGCCGGGTCGGCGAGCCGCTGCCCGGGGAACTCCACCGGGCCCGCCGCCCCGGTCGCGTGCCGGACCTGGGCGGTGGCGTGCCGGAACCAGCTGGTGCCGTCGGAGCCGAGCGACTGCAGCACGAACGAACCGCCCTCGGTCACGTCGTCGCGCCACAGCAGGCCGAGCCGGGCCGGTCCGTCGGCCAGCGTCGAATTACTGTGGAAGGTGGTTCGGTGCAGGCTGGCCGGCAGCCGGCCGGTACGGGCCCGGCCGGCGCCGAGGCCGAGCACGATCATCGCGGCACCGGGCACCACGACCGCGTCGTGCACCCGGTGGTCATCGAGCCAGGGCTGGTCGTCGATGCCGAGTTCCAGTTCCGCCTGCCACAGGTCGGTCTCCGACGGGGACGGCACCAGGGTGATCTCGGTTCCGGCGGTACGGGAGCGCCGTCGGGCGGCCGGCGGCCAGTGCGTCGACCGCTGCCACGGGTAGCCGGGCAGGTCGACGCCGAACCCGTCGGGCAGCCCGGCGAACGGGGCCAGCCCGGCGACGTAGCTGCGGCCGAACGCGGCAGCCAGGTCGGCCGGGGTGCCCTGGTCTCGGCGCAGGGTGGACAGCACCCGTGGCGGCTCCGGCCGGGCCGCCGCGAGCTGCTCCAGCGCCGGTACCAGCACCGGGTGCGGGCTGATCTCCACGACGTGGGTGACGCCGTCGTCGAACAGTCGGCCCATCGTGTCGTGGAACTGCACGGGCTGGCGCAGGTTGTCCACCCAGTAGCGGGCGTCCATCTCCGGCCCGGCCAGCGGGGCGACCCGGACCGTGGACATCAGCTCGACCTCGCCCTGACCGGGCCGCAGCTCGTGCAGCGCGGCGAGCAGGTCGTGGGTGAGCGCGTCCATCTGCGGGCTGTGTGAGGCGTAGTCGACGTCGACCAGCCGGCAGAAGACCTCGTCGGCGTCGAGCAGCTCCTTGAGGGTGAGCACCGCCTCGGTCTCGCCGGACAGTACGCACGAGCTGGGACCGTTGTGCACCGCCAGGGAGACCAGCTCCTCGAAGCCGGCGAGCGCGTCGAGCGCCGCTTCCCGGTCCAGCGAGACGGCGAGCATCCGGCCGTTACCGGAGGTACGCAGTGCCAGTGCGCTGCGCCGGGCCACCACCATTGCGGCGTCGGAGTAGCTGAGGATGCCGGCTACCGTGGCGGCGGCGACCTCGCCCTGGCTGTGCCCGACGACCACGTCCGGCACGACACCGTTGGCCCGCCACAGCTCGGCCAGCCCGACCGAGGTGGCCCACAGGGTCGGCTGCAGCATGTCCACCCGGGACAGCCAGCCGTCCCCGGCGGCACCCGAGACCACCTGGGTGAGGTCCCAGTCGACGTACGGCCGCAGCGCGTCGGCGCACCGGTCGATGACCTTCGCGAACGTTGGCACCTCGGCGTAGAGCCGCTGTCCCATGGCCGCCCATTGCGCACCCTGCCCGGGGAAGACGAACGCGGTCCGGCCGGTGGTGTCGGCCCGGCCGGCGGCGATCCCGGCGAGGTCCGCCTGTGGGTCGTCCAGATGGGCGTCGATCAGCGTCACAGCCGACTCGGCGTCGGCAGCGACCACGGCGGTACGCAGTGGGAAGTGGTCGCGGCGGTGCGCCAGCGTGCCGGCGAGCCGCTGCGGCTCGGCCCCGGCGGCGAGCCGGTCACGCAGGTCACGCAGGCGCTGGGTCAGGGCCTGGTTGGTGTGCGCGGAGACCGGCAGGACGGCCGGCGTCCCCGGACCGGGCGCGGCGGTGGCCGGCTCCGGGCGGCGGTTCGTGCCGCCCGGGGGGTCGGCGACCACGACGTGGGCGTTCGTGCCTCCCCAGCCGAACGAGTTGACGCCGAGGCAGACCGCCTCGTCGACGGGCAGCGGCAGCGGTTCGCGGACCAGCTGCAGGTTGAGGCCGGTGAAGTCGATGGCGGGGTTGAGCTCGGCGGAGTGCAGGCTGGGCGGCACCACCCGGTGTTCGAGGGCGAGCAGCACCTTGACCAGGCCGGCGAGCCCGGCGGCTGCCTCGGCGTGCCCGATGTTGGTCTTCACCGAACCGATGGCCAACGGAGTACCCACCTGACCACCGTCACCGTCACCGGCGCGGACACCGGCCCGGCCGAGGACCCGGCCGATGGCGCCGGCCTCGATCGGGTCGCCCCGGCCGGTGCCGGTGCCGTGCGCCTCGACGTAGCGCAGCCGGTCGACCACGCCGTCCAGCCCCTGGTACGCCCGGCGCAGCAGGTCCTCCTGGCCGGCCGGGTTCGGGGTGACCAGGCTCTCCCCACCGCCGTCGTTGTTCACCACGGTGCGCACGATGACGCCGCGGATCCGGTCGCCGTCGGCGATCGCCCGGTCGAGCCGCTTCAGCATCAGCGCCGCGACGCACTCGGCCCGGACGAACCCGTCGGCGGTGGCCGCGAACGCCTTGCACCGACCTTCCGGGGAGAGCCCGCCGAAGGCGGTCAGCCCGATCGACACGTCGGGGGCGAGGATCAGGTTGACCCCGCCGACCAGCGCCGCGTCGGTCTCGCCGGCGCGCAACGCCTGACCGGCCAGGTGCAACGCCACCAGTGACGACGAGCACCCGGTCTCGACGACCAGTGACGGCCCGGTCAGCCGCAGGAAGTACGAGACCCGGGCGGCGATCACGTCCAGAGCGTTGCCGACCGCGCTGTGCGTGGTGGCCCCCAGGCCGCGTTCCTTGCGCAGGATCTCGTAGTCGTGCCAGGAGGCTCCGACATAGACCCCGGTACGGGAGCCGCGCAGCCCGGCCGCGGGCTGACCGGCGTCCTCCAGCGTCCGCCAGACGGTTTCCAGCATCAGCCGCTGCTGCGGGTCGATGTCCTCGGCCTCCCGGGGGGAGATCCCGAAGAAGCCGGGGTCGAACAGGTCGACCCCGTCGACGAATCCGCCGACGTCCTGGACGTGCCGTTCCGGGTCGAGCTGGGCGCTGGCGTCCCACCGGTCGCCGGGCACCGGGGCGATCGCGTCGCCCCGGTCGCGGAGCAGCCGCCAGAAGCTGTCCACGTCCGGTGCCTGGGGAAACCGGCCGGCCATGCCGACGACCGCGATGAGCTGGGTCGGGTCGGTACCGTCGTTGTCGAACATAGCGAGACCGCCTCGGGAGACAGGGGTGCGGGAGCAGGTTCGGGTCTGATGTGGTACGGGTACGGGCCGGGTGAGGTCAGTCGCCGGTGCCCACTGCGGGTCCGGTCCGGACGTCCTCGGCGAGATCCGCCGGGTCGATCTGGTGCGGCGCGTTGAGCACGCTGCCGAAGATCCGGTACTTCAGCGGCAGCACGTCGAGGGTCCGGTAGCGGGCCCGACGCAGCAGCACGCCGACGGTGCCGCCCTGAGCCAGAGCGGACTCCTGGATCCGTTGGAACCGGGTGACGAACGCCTTGTGCCGCTGCCGTTGCGTGACGAAGTCGGCGGTGTCGGCGGCGGTGACGACCGGGCCGCGGTCCGCTGCCAGCGCGGCGGCGATCACCGGGGTGAGGCAGACGGCGTCCTGGATGGCCACGTTCACGCCCTGGCCGAGGATCGGTGTGCAGGTGTGCGAGGCGTCGCCGACCAGGATCAGCCCGTCTCGGCTCCACTGCGGCACCTCGGCGGTGAAGATCTCCAGGAACGAGGTGTCGTCCCAGGTCCGCAGGTGTTGCTGGACAAGCGGAGCGAGCCGGGGGTCGAGGGCGGCCACCACCGAACGGAACGCGTCGAAGCCGGCCTTGCGCAGCGCGCCGAGGCTGCGTTTCGGCAGGTTGGTGCCGATCCGCAGCGAGTCGGGGAAGGTGGGCAGCACCACCAGGTGCCGGTCCCGGTTGATCACCAGCTCGGCCTGTTGCCCCCACTGCGGTGGCCGGGGCAGCCGGAACGACAGGAAGTCGCGGGCCATCTGCTGCACGTCGGCGGTGAGCCCGGCGGCGTGCCGTACCTTGGAGAACCGCCCGTCGGCGCCCACCACCAGCCGGGCCCGGACCTCGACCGACGAGCCGTCGCGGCGGCGCAGCCAGGCACCGCGGATCGCACCGTCCTGCTCGATCAGCCGGGTGAAGGTGGTCCCGAACTGGTAGTCGAACCCGCGATGCTGCTGCCCGGCGTCAATGAAGATCTTGATCAGGGCGGGCTGCGGAATGTCGATCGGCACCTCGCCGAGGCCGAAGCGGCGGTAGTCGACGTGCATCACCCGCCGCCCCTCCATCCGCATGGTGACGCCCTCGGTCGGCAGGTAGCCGTGGCCGTCCAGCGCCGGGCCGAAGCCCAGCCGGCGCAGGGTCACCACCGACGGGGCGGCGATCGTCTCGCCGCGGAACTCGCGCTCCAGGCTGGTCTGCCGCTCGGCCACCAGCACGTCGATCCCGCGCCGGGCCAACAGGTGACCGAGCAGCGCGCCGGCCGGTCCGCCGCCGACGATCAGGACGTCGGTCTGCATCGTCTGGTCGCTCACCGGACCGGCCCTTCGACCGCCGGGACCGGTGCGACCAGCGCCGCCAGGTCGGCAACGGTGGTGGCGGCGGTGAACCGTTCGTAGTCCACCGACGCGCCGCTGCTGCGCTCCAGGTAGACCAGCACCCGCAGGGCGTTCACGGAGTCCCAGCCGTCGATCGCGGTCAGCGGGGTGTCGGCGGTGACCTGCTCGGACTCCAGGTCCAGCAGGTCCGCGAGGATGTCGGCGATCAGATCGACGCCGGAGTCAGGCCGGTCAGCGGACATCGAAGGGCTCCTCGTTGTTGGTGATCTCGATCCAGCCGGGCAGCTCGACGAGGTCGCCCAGTTCGTGGCGGAACTCGGCGGCACCCGCCGGCTCGGTGGCGTCGGCGGTGCGGTCGGCGTCGGCGGTGCGGTCGGTCGGGTCGGTCGGGTCCACGGGGTGGAAGCCGAGCCGTGGGTAGAAGTCGGCGAACCGGGCGTTGCGCTCGGTGCGGCGGAAGCTGCCGTGCACGGCCGGCACCCCCCGGGCGAGCGCGCTGCGCAGCACCAGGCCGACGATCGCTGCTTCCACGTCCCGGGAGAAGACCCGGCAGCTGAGGACAAGGTTGTCGATGCTCCAGGCACCGTCGGTGCGTCGGGTCAGGGCCAGCGCCGCGATCAGCCCGTTGTCACCGAACCGGTCGGTCAACCGGGCACCGTAGAAGGCCGTGGCACCGCCGGGCGTGTCGTCGCTGCCGGGCGCGCTGCCGCCGTCGGGTACCTCACCACCGTCGGATACGTCACCACCGCCGTCGCCCAGCTCGGCGGTGCCGTACCGGATCCCGGTCAGGTTGAACTGGTTGGTCTTGGCGAACAGCTGGGCGATCCGGCCCGCGTTGTGCCGGTCCAGCGGCTGCACGGTGAGCCGGGACTCCAGCCCGGCCAGGTAGTCGTCCAGGCTGCCGGCATCCCGGACCAGCTCCCGTCGGCGGGCGCTGGCCTGGTACATCGCGACCCGCTGCCGGTCCTCGTCGGTGAGGCTGAGCACGGTGAAGTCGCCCCGGGCGGCGAGGCGGTGGGCGTACCCGGCCGGCTCGCCCGGCAGGTCGACGGTGCCGACCTGCGGTGCGAGCCGGTGCATCAGGTCCCGCTCGGCCGGGTTGTCGTCGACGAACACCAGCGCGTCGAGACCGATGTTGAGCTCCTCGGCGATCGCCCGCAGGTTGTCCGGCTTCGGCTCCCAGTTGATCCGGGTGGCCACGAAGGCGTCCGGCCGGAGCACCATCTCGGGGTGCCGGGCCAGCGCCTCTACCGCGACGTCGTGGTCGTTCTTCGAGGCGACGGCGAGCAGTACGCCCTGCGCCGCCAGGTCCCGGGCCAGCTCCTGCAGTTCGGTGTGCGCCGAACCGGGGTAGCCGCCACCCACCGTGACGGCGTCCGGGCCGATGTCACCGACCACCCCGCTCCACAGCGTCTCGTCGAGGTCGAGCACCAGGCACTTGGCGGCCCGGCCGAGGTCAGCGGCGGCGATCCGGGCCAGCTCGTGGGCGAAGGCCGACAGATAGCCGGGGGAGTACGCGTGACCGGCGACGTGGCGCATCCGGTCGTCGGCGAACGTGCTCCCGGCCCGTTCGGCCAGGTCCGCCGTTGACAGGACGACCGTCGCCGGATGGTCGGCGGCGAGTTCGGCGATCGCGGCGTTCATCCGCGACCAGACCGCGTCGAGCCGGGCCTGGGCGGCGTAGCTGATCAGCCGGTGCCGGCGCAGCGGATGCAGCGGTACGGTGCCGAGCACGGTCAGCCCGCCGAGCACCTGCCGGCACGCGGTAAGCCAGGACGCCAGCTCGGCCGGGAACGCGGCGCACCGGGCGGCGATCTCGTCGACGTCGACCGGGTCGGCCAGCCCGGACAGTACGGCGGAGTCGTCGAGCAGCAGGGCGACGATCCGGGGCTGCAGCTCGGCGAGCTCCGGCGCGCCGGCGGCAACCTCCAGCCGCCACTGGTCGAAGCCGGCGGTGCGGATCTCGGGCAGCATCGCGTACCGCGCGCCGGCTGCGGTGAGCAGCGCCGGCAGCGGGTCGAGCGTGGCGCTGCCGAGCAGCGCGATCCGGGTCGGCGCCAGCTCGGCGCGCAGCTGGTCAGCGGCCCGGCGGCCGCGCAGCAGCGAGCCGGCGGCCTCCAGGTCGAGCGGGTCGGTGAGCCGGTCCAGGAGCGGCCGTAGCCGCCGGACGTCGCCGGCCGACCCGGCCCGGATCAGCGCCCGCAGCTCGGCCAGCGGCGGGCCGGCCGACGTCGGCGCGGAGACACTGTCAACGGACATCGTCGGCCTCCTCGGGCCGGTGCCGCAGCGCCATTCCGGTCAGCACCCACTTGGACGACTCGACGGTGGTGACCAGCAGCCGCCCGCCGACGCCGGTGCCCGAAGCGATCCGCCGCATCGCCCGGTTGAGCTGGATGAACGGCAGCGCGTTGCCGTTGTTGCCGGTGTCGGCGACGCAGCTGACCGCCTGCTCGGGCCGAACCCCGAGGTAGCGCCGGATCTTCTCGGTCATCACCCCGTTGAGCTGGGGGATCAGCAGGTGTTCGACGTCGTCGACGGGCCAGCCGGTGACCGCGACCAGCTCGTCGAGGATCGCCCGGGCGGCCTCCGGCACGTGCTGCTCGATCGCCTTGTAGTCCTCCTCGGACATTGCTTCGCGGACCGGTTCGCCGCGCGGACCGGCGACCGTCGGCGCGCCCTCCGCGCCGTACCAGCGGACGACCTGCGCCGGCGACCGGCCCTTGCCGACGGTCCGGGTGAACAGGTGCTCGACGACCAGTCCCGGCCCGTCGGTGCCGGCGTCCACCACCGCCGCGCCAGCGCCGTCGCCGAACAGCGCGAAGCTCACCATCTCGGCCGGCCGCAGCTGGGCGATCGCACCGTCCGACGGCCACAGGTTGCGGCAGGTGTCGGCCCCGATGACCAGGCCGCGCCGCAGCTCTCCGGCGGCGAGCAGGGCACGTGCCGTGTAGAGGCCCTGCAGGGCGCCGGCGCATCCCGAGGTGAGCTGGAAGGTCGGGATGTCGTTGAGTCCGAGCCGGTCGGCGACCAGGTTGACGGTGGCCGGCATCAGGTGGTCGGGCGACGCGGTGGTCAGGATGACGAAGTCGAGGCTGGCCGGGTCCAGACCGGACCGCAGCAGGGCCTGCTCGCCGGCGGCGGTGGCCAGGTCGCTGGTGGACCGGGGCACCCCGGGCGGGCCGTCCGGCCGACAGAAGTATCGGGTGCGGTTGCCGGTCATCGCGTCCAGCCACCGTTCGTGCAGGCCGAACCGGGCGGCCATGTCCGCGTTGGTGACCGGCTCGCCGGGAAGTACCTCACTGAGGGATACCAGTCGCACGGCTGCGTCCTTACGTCGGTTCATGCGGGTACGGGGATCGGGTTGCCGGCGGGTCAGGTTGCAATCTGCCGGCTACGGCGCCGGGGCCGGGTCAGCCGTACCGGCTGACGTCGTGGAAGAAGCCGGGCACGCTGTGCAGTCCGCCGGCCGCCGCGATGCTGTCGTAGACGTGCTTGGCGAGCACCAGGTCCAGCACTCCGAGCCCGAACGGGGAGAAGATCACCGGCTGGTCGGCGGGTACGTCGATCCGCCCGGTCAGCACGTCGTCCAGCGTGCCGGCGACGAACCGGCGGTGCCCCACCCGCTGCTCGGTCAGGTGCACCGAGGTGTCCGCCTTCATGCAGTGCTCGACGTCGTCGACCACGTTCGTCGAGGCGAGGATCAGCTCCGGGGACAGGTCACGCAGCGAGACGTGCAGCACCAGCGGATTGTGGGCGAGCAGCTGCGGATCGGACAGGTGGGGCCGGCCGGCGACGGTGGCGAAGACGATCAGCGGGTACGACCGGACCAGCTCTTCGGCGCTGCCGTACAGCTGGACGTCGTCGTGCCCGCCGCGGACCAGATGGTCGCGGAACCCGCCGGCGTGCTCGGCGGACAGGTCGTACAGCCCGACGCTGTCGAACTCGCACCCGTTGCCGACCAGGTAGGTGTGGATGTAGCGGGCGATCAGGCCGGTGCCGACGAAGCCGACCCGGCGCGGCACCCCGCCGCGGGCGGCGGACAGCCGCAGCGCGGCGGACGCGGCGGACGCGGCGGTCCGGGTCGCGCTGATGATCGACGACTCCAGGCAGGCGATCGGATACCCGGTCTCGTAGTCGTTGAGCACCAGCACGGCCGAGGCCCGGGGGATCCCGCCGGCGACGTTGTCCGGGAAGCTGGAGATCCACTTCATGCCGTGCACCTCGACCTTGCCCCGTACCGAAGCGGGCAGCGCGATGATCCGGCTGTTCGGGCGGTCCGGGAACCGCAGGAAGTACGAGTCCGGGTTGGTGGTTTCCCGGGCTCCGTGCAACCGGTACGCGGACTCAATCAGCTCGGTGACCTCCGGCTCACGTCCACTGATCGTGTCGTGCACCTGGGCGCCGGAGATGACGGCGAAGGGCGGAATCTCTGCCATGGGGGTGGTGTGCTCCGTCGTTTCGGGACCGCCGCGTCGTGGGCGGCGGTCGTCGGCGTACGACCGGCCGGGTCGGGCACCCGGCCGGTCGTCGGGTCCGGTCAGTCGGTCGAGCGCGCCGCCATCGCCCGGCGCAGACCGGCCGGGCGCAGATCGGTCCAGGTCTCGTCGACGTGTGCCGTGCACTCGTCCTCGGTGCCCTCGAATCCGGCCGGTCGCCACCCGCCGGGTGCCGGTCGGGCGGCAGGGAAGAGCCCGTACTGCTCCTCGTCGTTGACCAGCACGGCCCACCGCTCGACGGGTTCGCCACTCATGCCGGGGCCACCTGGTTGAGCCGTTCGTTGACCGCCTCGGTGAAACCGGCGAAGGTCGGGTTGCGGAACAGCAACTGGGTGGGCACCTTGACGCCACCCAGTTCGGCCCGCAGCCGGCTGGCGACCTGCATCGCGCTCAGCGAGTGACCGCCGATGTCGAAGAAGTCATCGGTGTCGCTGATCGTGTCGATCTTCAGAATCTCGCACCAGACGGTGCGTACCGTCTCGGCGGCGTCAACTGGCATCGGAGGCTCCTCGTCGTTGTCGGGTCCTGGTCCGTCCGGACCGGACGTCAGGCGGTTGATCAGTGCGCCCCGGTCGGCCTTGCCGCCGACGGTCAACGGGATCGTGTCGACCACCGTGTAGTTGCCCGGGCGCATCCAGGACGGCAGCTGGCTGGCGGCGTGTTCGCGTACCGCGGCCAGGCCGGCACCCGGGCGCAGCCGGACCACGGCGGACAGTTGGCCGCTGTCCACCTCCGGGTGGTACAGCACCACCGCGCGGGCGACCCCCGGATGGTCGGCGATCACCGCCTCGATCTCACCCAGCTCCACCCGGTGTCCCCGGATCTTGATCTGGTCGTCGGTGCGACCGATGTAGCGCAGCGTGCCGTCCGGCTGGCGGACCACCCGGTCACCGGTGCGGTACATCCGGGCACCGTCGTCGGCGCGCGAATCCGGGACGAACTTCGCCGCGGTCAGGCCCGGCCGTCCCGAGTAGCCGCGGGCCAGGTACGGGCCGGCGACGCACAGCTCGCCGGGGGTGCCGTCGGGCACCGGCGACAGCGTCGCGTCGACGATCCGGGCCTGCACCCCGGCCAGCGGGCGACCGATGTGCGGTGCCTCGCCCGGCACGATCGGGGTGCCGGCCACGTTCACCGCGGCCTCGGTTGGGCCGTACAGGTTCATTGCCGTCAGCACCCCGTCGGAGATCAACTGCTCCAGGGTGGCCCACAACGGCGGCGGCACCGCCTCACCGGCGATGAACAGCCGGAGGAACCGGTCCCTGGCGGCCACCGTGGCCAGCTCCTCGATCAGCATCTGGGCGTGCGACGGGGTCATGTCGGCCTCGCTGAGCCGGTGCTCGACCATGAACTCCGCGAACTCCTCCGCGTCGCGGCGCATGTCGTCGGTGAGCACACCGACCGTGTCGCCCCGCAACACCCGGACCCACTCCTGCACCGACGCGTCGAAGGCCACCGAGGCGTTCCAGGCCAACCGGGCACCGGGCGGGCCGAAGAAGCCGCCCTGCTCCATGCCGTTGAGGAAGCTGACCAGCGCCCGGTGGGAGATTTCCACTCCCTTGGGCCGGCCGGTCGACCCCGAGGTGAAGATGACGTACGCCAGGTTGTCCGGATGCAGCGGCACCGGCGCGGTACGCGGATGCGCGTCCCAGCCGATCCGGTCGAGGACCACCGGGTCGCCGACGCCGGTGTCCGGCACCGACCCGATCAGGTCGGCGTGGGTGATCGTGGTGACCAGGTCCGCGTCCCGGGCGATGCGGGCCAGCCGCTGCGCCGGCTGCTCCGGGTCGAACGGAACGTAGACGGCACCGGCCTTCAGGATGCCGAGGATCGCCACCAGCAGGTCGACCGACCGGGGCAGCAGCACCCCGACGGCGCGTTCCGGGCCGGCGCCCCGACCGGCCAGGATGCCGGCGAGTCGGTCACTGCGGTCGTCGAGCTGCGCGTAGCTGAGCCGGCCGTCGGTGGCGATCACCGCGTCCCGGTCCGGGTGGGCGGCGACCACCTCCTGGAACGCGGCGATCGCCGACCCGTGCCATTCCGGCCGGCCGCGCCGGTCAGCGGGCACCGCGGTGCGCGCTTGAACTGTCCGGGTCATCGGGTGGCCGCCTCCTGCTGCGCGGCGACCTGCGCCAGCAGCGCCTCGGTGTCCTGCAGCGGACCGGCCTCGGTCTGCAGCACCACCCGCCACCGGTCGTGGTCGCGCAGCCAGCAGGTGACGTGCACGAAGGTGATGGTGGTGTCGGCCGAGTCGAAGCGGACCACCTCGAGGATCTGGCCGCTGATGCAGTTCTGCACCACCGACTTGATCGGCGTGACGTGCAGCGTCCAGGTCGGCTCGTCGAAGTACTCGCGCAGAATGCGCCCCCACGCGTCCCGGTTCATCCCGACGGTCCCGTCGGCGCCGAGCCCGGTGGCGTTCTCGTTGATGAAGAACGAGATGAACTTGTCGTAGTCCCGCTCGGCGAACGCCCGGTCGAACTCCTCGCCGGCGACGGTCAGCTCGGCGACACAGCTGGGGCATCCCGCGTCACCGGCCTGGCCGGCGGTGAACGCGGTCTGCGGGGCGGCCGCACCGGCCAGCGGCGCCGCCTGCGGATCGATAACCGCGAGCTTCTCTCGCATCGTTACTCCTGTCTCGGTGTGGTCGGCGGTTGCGGGGTGTGCCGCATCAGCAGCAGCACCCCGTCGGGGCACATCGGGTCGGGGATCGTCCCGTCCGGCATGAAGCCCTCGGACGCGTACAGCGTCCGGCCCTTGGTGTTGTCCGGCTTGACGTCCAGCCAGACCTGGCGGGCGCCGTGGACCCGGTAGGCCCGGTCCACGGCGGCGCGGAACAGCCGGCGCCCGTATCCCGCGCCCCGGTGCCGGTGCGACACCACGATGCGGCGCAGTTCGACGACGCGGTCCGGCCGGCGCAGCCCGGCCAGCACGACGAAACCCACCACCGAGGTGCCGGCCTCGGCGACGATCTGTTCCTGGTCCGGATCGGCGTAGGCCCGCTCGTGGTAGGCCAGGCCGGTGATGCCGAGGTACCGGGTCGTCTCCGGCCCCTGCTCGATCCCGACCAGCGCGTCGAGTTCGTAGACGGTGGCCGGCCGGACGCCGAACTCGGTCGGGACATCCGTCGTGGGGGGTGCCACGGCGGTTACGGCTCGACCGGAGCGTCGGAGGCCTCCGCCATCGCGATGGCGATCCGGCGGCCACCGGTGAACGGCTCCCGACCGTGCGCGGTGAGCATGTTGTCGATCACCACGAGGTCGTCGGCCCGCCAGTCGAACCGGGTCAGCGCCGCGCGGTACGCCTCCTGCAGATGCTTCATCACGTCGTCGGGGATCCGCGCGCCGTCGCCGTAGTAGCTGTTCGTCGGCAGGTTCTCTTCGCCGTACATCTCCAGCATCTCCTCCTGGTAGACCTGCGGCAGGGTGCTGATGTGGAAGAACGTGGCGTGGTTGAACCAGACCGGTTCGCCGGTCACCGGGTGCGGGTGCACGGGCTCGCGGACCGCCCGGGTACGCAGCCCGTCGGTGCCGACCCATTCGACGTCGATGCCCTGGCTCCGGCAGTACCGCTCGACCTGCGAGCGGTCCTCGGTGTCGTAGAAGTACTGCCAGCTGCCGCCCATCTCACTGAACGTCCGCACGTACATCCACTTGCGCCGGATGAACTCCTCGGCCACCGACGGGTCGATGTGCCGATAGACCTCACGGACGTCGGCGAACGGGGTGGCGCCCTGGGTCTCGGCCGGCTGCAGACAGTAGAAGAACACCTTCATCGGCCACTGCGCCTGGTAGGAGCACTCGTTGTGCAGGAAGATCTCCTCGGTCGGCGGGTAGTCGGTCGAGGTGAAGACGTTGCCGGAGAGGCTGCTGCGCGGCGACGTCCGCTCGGTGTAGTCCAGCGGAGCGCCGGACAGCGCTCGGACCACGTCGTGCAGTCCGTCGACGCCACCCACCTCGAAGCCACGGAACATCGCCGCCCCGGTACGGGTGATGAGCGAACGGATCTCCGCCCGGTTCTCCTTGATGACGTCGAGAATCGACAGGCCGTTGTCCGGTTCGATGATTGCGGGGAGGCTCTGCCCCGGCAGTGTGGTTACCAACATGGTTTCCCCTTTGCTGATCAGTGCCGGCCGGCGGCGGCGATCCCGGACTCTTTCCACAGGTGTGACACGTCGCCGAAGTTCTGTTGAACCCACTGGTCGGAATAGATGGTGTTGAGGTAGCGTTCCCCGCGGTCGGGGAAGACGAGGACGCAGGTCGCACCGGCCGGAATGCGGTCGCGGAACCGTTCCAACGCTGAGATGACCCCGCCGGAGGATCCGCCGGCGAGAATTGCCTCCCGGGCCATCAGCCGGCGGCACCCGACGACGCAGTCGAGGTCGGAAACGTGCACCACCGGGTAGGTCTCGGCGGCGGCCAGCAGCGGCGGCCGGGCCGCCGCCCCGTGGCCCGGGATCAGCCGGTGCCGGCTCTCGTCACCGAAGATCGCACTGCCGACCGCGTCGACGGCGACCACCCGGGTGGACAGCGCCTGCTCCCGGACGTAGTCGAGAACCCCGGTCAACGTCCCACAGGTGCTGGTGGCACAGAAGATGAAGTCCGGCGGGGCCGGCAGAGCGGCGACGATTTCCCGCATCGTCCGGTGGTGCGCGGCCGGGTTGCGCGGGTTGGCGTACTGGTTCGGCCAGTAACCTTCCGGATGTTCGGCCAGCAGTTCGCGGACCCGGCGGATGCGTTCCGGCAAGTACTCGCCGGTGACCGGGTCGGGCCGGTCGATGATCTCGATTTCGGCCTGGAACGCCCGGAGGATCGCGATGTTCTGCGCAGTCGTCTTGGCGTCGACCACGCAGATGAAGCGCAGTCCGAAGTAGCGGCAGACCTGGGCGATGCCGATCGCCAGGTTGCCGGAGCTGGATTCGATGACCACCGAACGGTTCGGCACCAGTTCCGCCGCGTGGATCTTGTGGAGCAGCATGTTCAATGCGGTGCGGTCCTTGATGCTGCCGCCCGGATTCGCCAACTCCAGTTTCGCGAACACTCGCGCCGGAATATCCCGCAGCAGGCCGTTCAGCTCGACCAGCGGCGTATCCCCGATACATCCGAGAATCCCTTGCACGCTGCGTTGAACCCGTTGCTCGGTGCGTTGGGTCACGTTGCCCCCTCTGGTCGCGCCATTCGTGCCGACCGGTCGCCTCGGACCGCGTACGCATTGCGGTTCAGGCGTGAACGGCAACGAGTCTTGCCGGGGATGCTTGAGTGAACCTTGACGCTCTCGCAGGCCGGCGGTGCGGCCGGCGGTCCCAAGGTCCGCTCAAGCGCCGCCGGTTACGTTCGGCCAGCTTCGATCACCATCCCCGCGCCAACGGACATCGAGGATCGACGTGGAGACAACAGACCTGCGTACGCTTGTCGAAGAGCAACTGCGACTGTCGCACCGGCTGCGGGCGAGGATCCGCGAACTGGAAGCCGAGCGCGCGGCGCCCCTGGCCATCGTCGGAACGGCGCTGCGCTTCCCCGGCGGCGCGACCACCCCCGAGCAGTACTGGGAGTTGCTCACCGGCCCGACGTCCGGGCCGCAGCAGATCCCGACCGACCGACCGGGCCTACGCTCGGTGCACCACCCGGAGGTGGGCCGGCCCGGTCGTTCCTACGTGGAACGGGCCGGCTTCCTGGACGACGTGGCCAGCTTCGACCCAGACTTCTTCGGTATCTCGCAACGGGAGGCCGAGTCACTGGACCCGCAGCAGCGTCTGTTGCTGGAGACCTCGTGGGAGGCGCTGGAACGCGCCGGCGTCGCAGTCCGCCGTGCCGACCGGCTGGACGCCGGCGTCTTCGTCGGCCTGATGGCCGCCGAGTACGGCGAACGGTTCACCGACGCCGACCCGGACCGGCTCGACCCGTACTTCGGCACCGGCGGCGGGCACTGCTTCGCCGCCGGCCGGATCAGCTACGCGCTGGGATTGCGCGGCCCGGCGGTCACCCTCGACACCGCCTGCTCGTCGTCGCTGGTGGCGCTGCACTCCGCAGCCCGCAGCCTACGGTCGGGAGAGTGCCGGTACGCGCTGGTCGGCGGGGCGAATCTGATCTTCTCGCCGAGGCTGATGGTGTCGCTGTGCCAGAGTCGGGCGCTCGCCCCGGACGGCAGGTCCAAGCCGTTCACCGCCGCCGCCGACGGCTACGGCCGCGGCGAGGGTGTCGCCACGGTGGTGCTGATGCGGCTGGCCGACGCGGTCGCCGAGGGCCGGCCGGTGCTGGCGGTGGTGCGTGGCAGCGCGGTCAACCACGACGGTGCCTCGTCCGGCTTGACCGTGCCGAACGGCCCGGCCCAGCAGGAGGTGATCCGGGCCGCCCTGCGCGACGCCGGGGCCGATCCGGCCGACGTGAGCTACGTCGAGGCGCACGGCACCGGCACCGCGTTGGGTGACCCGATCGAGGTCGCCGCGCTCGACGCGGTGTACGGCCAGCGGCGGTCCGACGCCCGGCCCCGGCTGCTGGTGAGCAGCGTCAAGGCCCGACTGGGTCACCTGGAGGCGGCAGCCGGCCTGGCCGGGCTGATCAAGCTGGTGCTGATGCTGCGTCACGAGCGGATCGTGGCCGACGTGCCGGAGGCCGACGGGCCGCTGAATCCGCTCGTGTCGTGGGCGGACAGCCAGATCGAGATCCCGCGCCGGGCGGCCGACTGGTCCGGCGCCGGGCGGATCGCCGGGATCAGCGCGTTCGGGCTGAGCGGCACCAACGCGCACGTGATCGTCCAGGCGGCAGACCCGGCCCCGGCCCGGCCGTCGGACCCGACGGCCCAGCCGGGGCGTCCGGAGCTGCTGGTGCTGTCCGCCCGCAGCCCGCAGGCGCTGCAGGCGCTCGCCGCCTCGGTCGGCACCTACCTATTCCGCAGCGAACCGGCCGGGCTCTCCTCGGTCTGCCACACGCTGCGCGCCGGGCGGGCGCCGGTGGCGTACCGGCTGGCGGTGACCGGGACGTCGGCGCGCGACCTCGCCCGCAAGGTCAGTCTCGCTGTCGACGCCGCGCCGGAGCCGACCGGTCCACTGCCCGGTCCGGCCCTGGTGCTGCGCCCGTCGGCATCGGACGCGTTGGTCAAGGGGGTCGCGGCGATCGCCTCGGAGCTGCCGCTGTTGACCGACGAGGGCCGGGCACCGGAGCTCGACCCGGCAGGTTGGCTGACCGGGGCGCTGGCCCTGCTCGGCGTACCGACGGTCGTACGGGAACCGGACGCGGACGCTGCCGGCCCCGGGGCCGACCATGTCCACCCTGCTCTGCTGGACCTCGGCGGGCAGCGGGTGGCGTTGGTGCCGGCCGATCCGGACCGGGCGACCGCCGTGTTCCTCGACGCGCTGGCGGCGTTGTTCCGGGCCGGCGCCGACCTGCGGATGGACCGGCTGCGGGCACCGGACGCCCGGTTCGTCGGGGACCTACCGACCTATCCGTTCCAGCGACGCCGCTGCTGGGTGCCGGAGCCGGTCGCGCCGTCGCCATCCGCGCGCGACACCGGCGCCGCCGCACCGCGCAACGAAGTCAGGTCGCTGCCCCAGGACGCCGCCGGCCCGGCCCCGGATGCCGCCGATCAGGCCGCGGTGGAGCGCTTCCTACGTACGGAGCTGGCCGAGGTGCTGAAGGCGAACGGCGAGTTGGACCTGCGGCTGACCTTCGCCGAGCTGGGCGGCGACTCGTTCACCGCGATGCTGTTCCTCAGCCGGGTGCAGGAGTGCTACCAGCTCGACGGGTCCACCGCCGAGCTGGCCGTGGACGAGCCACTCACGGCGCTGCTCGCTGGCCTGGCCCGGGACGTCGCCAGCGCGGCGGTGCGGGGATGAGCCGGTTCGTCCGGCCCCGCCCGGCCGGTGACGCCACCCTGCGTTTCATCGCCTTTCACCACGCCGGTGGATCCGCCGCTGGCTACCACCCGTTGGCCAGGGAACTGCCGCCGGACTGGGAGGTGCTGTTGCTGGATCTGCCGGGGCGGGGCCGGCGGTACGCCGAACCGCTGCTGCGGGCGATGACCGCCGTCGTCGACGAGGCGACCCGAGCGGTGTCACCGCACGCCGATCGACCGTACGTGCTGTTCGGGCACAGCATGGGTGCGGTCGTCGCGGTCGAGGTCGGGCGCCGGTTGTCGACGGTCGGCGCGGCGCCGCTGTGGGTGGGGGTGTCCGGGCGGGCGGCCCCGACGACGCCCACCCCGCCGGTGCCCGGTCTCGGTCGGCTCGGCGACCTGGCGGACACTGAGCTGCTGGAGGTCCTGCTGGGCCTCGGTGGCACGCCACACCGGCTGCT
This sequence comes from Micromonospora sp. LOL_013, assembly GCF_048060315.1. NCBI lineage: Bacteria > Bacillati > Actinomycetota > Actinomycetes > Micromonosporales > Micromonosporaceae > Micromonospora > Micromonospora sp. LOL_013. The sequence continues at coordinate 21,928 of NZ_JBHMIQ010000037.1, read as the reverse complement.
CAAGCTGCCGGAGATGCGGGAGCAGTTTCTCCGGGTCGCGCGTGCCGATCTGCAGGCGGTCGACTCGTACCGGCCCGAGGCGGACCGCTCGCCGCTGTCCTGCCCGCTGACCGTGTTCAGCGGGCTGACCGACTCCTGGGCGCCGCTGGACTGCCTGCCGGCCTGGCAGGTGGAGACCGCTCACCAGCTGCGTCAGTGCTTCTTCCCAGGTGGACACTTCTACTTTCACGGTACGGCGTACCCGCACCTCGCCCGGGAGATCCGTACCGAGGTGACGGCCGTGCGGGGCGCGACCGAGCAACGGCATGAGTTCTTCACGGTCGGCAGGTGATGGCGTCACTGGATCCGTGCCCCGATCCGTCGCAGACTGTTTTCAATGAGTGGCCAAGTCTGATGGCGAATTGGGGAACGAGTCATGCGAATCAACCTGCTCGGACCATTGCAGGCGATAATTGGCCAGACGTCGATCGTGCCCTCTGCGGCCAAACCGTGCCAGATTCTGGCACTGTTGGCCCTGAACGGCGACCGGCTGGTCACCAAATTCGCGATCTTTGAAGAACTCTGGGAGAACAACCCACCACACAGCGCCACGACCACCCTGCACACCTACATTCACCAGCTCCGGCGGCAGATCAGCGTGGCGATGGCCGGCGACCCGTCGGGTGATTCCCGTGGCGTTCTGGTGACCGAACGTGGTGGCTATTCGCTGCGAGTGTCCGGCGGCCTCACCGACGTGCAGGAGTTCCAACGGTTGGGCCGGGCCGGCAGTGAGGCGTTCGAGCGGCGTGACTATCACGCCGCGAGCAGCCGGCTCCGCGACGCCCTCGCGCTGTGGCGGGCACCGATGCTGTCGGACATCCAGCTCGGACCGCAGTTGGCCATGCATGCGCTGTCCCTCGGTGATCTGCGGCTCGCCGCGCTGGACCGGCGGATCGAGGCCGACTTGCGGCTGGGCCGGCACTTGGAGGTGCTGGGGGAGCTGCGTACCCTCACCGCGCAGCATCCGCTCAACGAGAGCTTCGCCGCCCACTACATGGCGGCGCTCTACCTGTCCGGTGACGTCGGTACGGCGCTCGGGGAGTTCCGCCGGATCCGTACGCTGCTCGTCGATGAGCTGGGTGTCGAGCCGGCGCGTCGGCTGCACGAGCTGCAGCAGGTGATCCTCAGCGGAGGCGTTCCGTTGCCGGGGCGTGACATGGTCGGCGTGGCGTAGTCGGTAGATCCACTACGACCGATGGGTCCGGGCAAATTTGGTATATCCCGACCTTGCCCGCTTCCGTTCCCGGCAATGCTTGAAGGCAGAGGGTATCCTGTGGCCGGTCGTTGAGTCGGCGGATCGGGTCAATAACGCAGACCTGATGTCGGTTTTGAGAGGGAAGCGCGGATGGGGTCTTCAGCCCTTTACGGTGGCGCCTGAAATCGGTGTGCCGGAAACGGTGGCCCCACCCGCACGGCTTGATCGCGGCATTAGTACGGTGCGTCGTCGACCGTGACGCAGCTGTCGTGCAGGAGGCGGGAAACGAGTCATGCAGACGTGCCCGTTGCGGGTCCTACTGGCTGAGGACGTCCACATGGTCCGTGGGGCGCTGGTCGCCCTGCTCGAACTGCAACCGGACATCCAGGTTGTCGCCCAGGTCGAGCGGGGCGACGCGATCCTACCGGCCGTGCTGACCCACCGTCCGGACGTGGCGATCATCGACGTCAACCTGCCCGGGATCGACGGCCTCTCGGCGGCGATGCAGGTGCACGACCAGCTTCCCAGTTGCCGAACGCTGATCCTCACCGGCATCGACCGGCCGGGGATGCTGCGGCGCAGCCTGGAAGCGGGGGTGACCGGTCTGATGCTCAAGCACGCCCCACCCGCCAGTCTCGCCGAGGCGGTACGCGAGGTTGCCGCCGGGCGACGGGTGATCGACTCGCAGATCGCCCTCGCCGCGTTGAACGAGCGGTCCACGAGCCCGCTCTCGCCCCGGGAGATCGAGATCCTCAAGCTGACGGCGAACGGGCACTCGGCGAAGGAAATCGCCGCGATGCTCTACCTCTCGGCGGGGACCGTCCGTAACCATCTGACTTCCATCGCCACCAAACTCGATGCCCGTACCCGGGTCGACGCGGTGCGGATCGCCCGGGATGCCGGCTGGATTCTCTGATCCGGCCGGCATCCCGACGCCGGGCCGGACGCCCCCGGCCGGCCCGGTACCTGCGGACAGGGACCGGACCGGGCGCGGATCAGACGAACTCCAGCACCGCAACCGTCCACATAAACCCGATGCCGGCGCCGACGGTGATCAGCTTGTCGCCGGACTTCGGCTGGTTGGTCTCGACCAGGTGGTTGATCCCGCCGACCTGGTCGCTGTTGCCCATGTGTCCGAGGTCGCGCCCCCACTCATAGGTCGTCCGGGCCGGGTCGAGGCCGAGTGACTTGTGGAAGCCCCACTCGACGATCGGCTGGATCAGGTTGGCGTGCACGAACCAGTCGGCTTCGGTGACGCTGGTCCCCGCCTCGGTCACTGCCTGGTCGAGCACACTGGTCAGCTTCTGGTTGACCAACTCGAGGGCGTCGTCGTAGGCGTCCTCATAGCGCATCAGCCACTCGTCCTTGCGCGCGGTCAGATCGACCGGCTTGCCGGTGTCGAACGGCGCCCAGGTCCACGGCCCACCGCCCCGGTACAGCGGCTCCAGGCTCGGCTCGGTGGTGCTCGCCGTCGCCAGCAGCCGGGCGAAGCCCTGCCGCTTGGACAGCACCAGGGCGCTGCCCGCGTCGCCGAAGATGGTCTGGTCGTCGCTCTTCCAACGGTCGATGTACGGCAGCCGGAAAGCGTCCCCGGCGGTCAGCAGTGCGGCGGTGGTGTCCGGCCGGGCGGCCAGGTAGGACGCGCCGAGCTCCAGCGCCGCGAGCAGACCGTTGCAGCCCTGCCGCATCTCGATGGTGACCGAGGGGCCGCCGCCGACCGTCTCCTGCTGGACGTAGTGGGCCGGGCTCCACATCTCCCGGCCCTGGTGCGACACGTACCCGTGCAACACCAGGTCGATGTCCTGCGAGTCGTGACCGGAGCGGGACATCGCCTGCCGTCCGGCTGCGGCGGCCATCACCACGCCGGCCTCGTCGTCGTTGGCCACCCGTACCGCCCGGATGCCGTTGGTCTCCGCGGCGGAGGCGTCATAGGCGCCGTCGGCGACCGCCTGCTCTGCGGTGTACTGCTGCTCCGGCAGGTACAGCCCGGTGCCGGCCAGATAGATGTTGTCCCAACGCACGGTGCCTCCTTCGGCAAAATGGGTCCACCGACAGCAAACCGGCTGCCCCTCGACCGGACCTTGAGCCGGTACGCCGGACGGAACCTGAGCCGGTACGTCGGACCGGGCCGGGCACCGACGCGGTGCCCGGCCCGGTCCGGTCGGCTCAGGACGCGGCGGGTGCCGCGACCGGCTTGGCGTCGCTGCCACCGGCATCGGTCGGCGCGTCGGCACCGTCGGTGGCAGACCCGTCGGTGGAGGTGCCGGCGGCCGGCGGCGGTGCGGCCGGCAGACCGCGGAAGCCGATCAGACCGGTCAGCAGGCTCAGCCCGACCCAGACGAACAGGGTGGCGATGCCGAGGTGCAGTGCCTCGTTCAGCGCCTCCGGCCCGACCTGGCCCTGCTCAGCGAGGTCGGTGAGCCGGCCCTGCAGCACGGACGCGGAGATGGCCAGGGCCAGCGCCCCGCCCACCTGGGTGGCGACGTTCAGCACGGCCGACGTGGTGCCGGCGTCGTCCTCGGTGGCCATCGAGGTCCCGACCGTCGGGGTCGGGATCAGGCAGAGGACCAGGCCGACGCCGAGCAGCGTGGTGATCGGCAGCATGATCGTCCAGTAGGACCCGCTGGTCGGGGTGCGCATCAGCAGGACCAGCATGACGGCCAGCAGCACGGTGCCGACGACGTACGGGATCTGCGCGCCGATCTTCGGGATCGCCTTGGACAGCGGACCGGCCACGATCATCATCGCGAGGGTCGTCGGCAGGTACGCGAGCCCGGTCTCCAGCGGCGAGTAGCCGAGGATCGTCTGCATGTAGATCGGCAGCAGCATGAAGCACGGGATCATCAGACCCGCGGTGAAGAACTCACCCAGGCTGCCGGCGACCACACCGCGCAGTTTGAACAGCCGCAGCGGCAGCAGCGGTGCCTCCGCCCGGTGCTCGATGGCGACGAACGCCGGCAACATCACGGCCGCGACCAGGAACGCCGCCAGGGTACGGACGTCGGTCCAGCCGTGGTCGGTGACGCTGACGATGCCGAAGACCAACGTACCGAGGCCCAGGGTGCCAGTGAGTCCACCGAGGATGTCGGCCTTGGGGCGTGGCCCGGTCGGCGCGCCACCACGGATCAGCCACAACGCGCCGAAGGTGAGCACCACCGCGATCGGGATGTTGATGTAGAACGCCAGCCGCCAGTTGACGTCGACGATGGCACCGCCGAGCAGGGTGCCCAGCCCGGCGCCGACGCCGATGACCGCGCCCCAGACGCCGAACGCCTTGGCTCGCTCGGCCGGGTCCCGGAACGAGACGACCAGGATGCTCAGGCAGGCGGGGGAGAGGCCGGCGGCGGCCAGACCCTGGATGGCCCGGGCGATCAGGATCTGGTCGTCGGTCTGCGCCATCGCGGCGAGCAGCGACCCTGCGGTGAACAGGGCGAGGCTGCCGAGGAACATCCGGCGCCGACCGATCACGTCGTTGAGTCGGCCACCGAGCAGCAGCAGACCGCCGAACAAGATGATGTAGTTGTTGAAGACCCACTGCAGCCCGATCGGGGACAACCCGAGGTCGCGCTGCAGCTCCGGGCCCATCACGCTGGCCACGGTGGTGTCGAGCGCGATCATCAGCTGCCCGACCGAGACGACGACCAGCACCAGCCAGCGCCGGCTGTCGGGGACGGGCCCGCCGGACGCTCCGGCCGGCGCAGCGGCCTTCTGTTCCTGGCTTGTCATGGCTTCCTCTCGACCTGAGATGGATTCGGGGATGGCTGTGCCGCAGAGCTGGCAGGAACGGCGGTTGATGCCGACCCGCGAGGGTGGTGAGGTTCGATACGAGGCTGACAGGAGCGGTGCTCTCTGTCAAGACTATTGCTCATGAGTACGACCCATGCTCTAATTCGTGGTACCCGGTCGGGTAAGCTTCGGCGGTACTGACCTGCACGATCGGTGCGGTGGTGCCCGGTGCCGGGACCGACGGGACCGCTCGAAGGAGGAGAGGCCTTGGCTTCCGCACGCGCGCTGCGGGAACGCGTCCGCAAGGAACTGACCGACGAGATCGTCGGGATCGCCAAGGCGCAGCTCGCCGACCGGGGTGCCGAGAACCTCTCCCTGCGGGCGATCGCCCGGGATCTCGGCATGGTCTCCTCAGCTGTCTACCGCTACTTCCCGAGCCGTGACGACCTGCTGACCGCGCTGGTCACCGACGGCTACAACTCCGTCGGCACCGCCGTCGAGCAGGCCGACGAGGCGGCGGCGGCCGACGACTTCGTGGACCGGTGGCGATCGGTCGGGCAGGCACTGCGCAGCTGGGCGATCGAGCACCCGCACGAGTACGCACTCCTCTACGGATCACCGGTACGCGGCTACCACGCCCCGGAGACCACTGTGCAGGCGGCGATGCGGGACAAGGTGGTGCTCGGCCGGATCATCAGCGACGCGTATCGAGCCGGAGAGCTGCGTACCCCGCCGACCGCCCAGGCCACGCCCGAGTCGCTCGGCGGTGATCTCGAGCGGGTGCGCTCGGCCGTGCTCCCAGCCGTACCCGACGAATCCGTCATCGCCGCGCTGGCCGCGTGGAGCGGGCTGTTCGGGATGCTCAACCTGGAGCTGTTCGGTCACTTCAACAACATCATCGACGACCGGGCAGCCCTGTTCGACCAGGCCCTGACCCGCCTGGCCGAGTTGGCCGGACTGCCGACCTGACCCGCCACACCACGCCCGAACGCCGCCACGCCGGAACACCGTGGCACACCACGCCCGAAATAACTGGAGACTGTCCGTGCGGATCATCGTCATCATCTGCTCAGCCGTGCTCATCATGGAGTTCGTCCTGCACGGCCTCGCAATGTACATCGGCATGGAGGCAGGCATCCAGCCGTTGCAGAACCACTTCGGATTCCGCCCCAGCCGGGCGTTGACCCTGCTGATAGCGGTCCTCGACACCCTGGCCGCCGCCGGCCTGGTGATCGGCATCTGGCGGCCGGAGATCGGCGCCATCGCCGCTGGCTACACGATGGCCTTCTTCGGCATGATGCTGATCCTGCGCTTCTACCGCAATCTCGGCGGCATCCTGCCGCCCGACTTCCCGCTCTTCTTCGCCCTCGGCGTGGTCGTCCTGGTACTGCAGCTGATGCGTTGACGCCCGCAGCCCGCAGCCCGCAGCCCGCAGCCCGCAGCGGACGCGAGTCGGAGCCGGTGGGCGAAGCGGCCCCAGCGGGCGCGGTTGGCGCGGCGGCCACCGCACCGGTCGGGCCGGCCGGTACCCGCACAATATTCCCGACTGGTGATCGGCGTGGAACGATGGGCGGATGCCACGAGGTGCGAAGGCGGGCGAGGAGCGGGCCGGGGTGCCGTTGACCAACCTCGACCAGCCGCTGTTCGACGGCGCCGGTGCGACAAAGCGCGACCTCGTCGACTATCTCGACGCGGTGCACGACCGGATCGTCCCCGCGCTGCGCGACCGGCCGCTATCGGTGGTCCGGGTCCGACCCGGCCAGCCACCGTTCATGCAGAAAAACCTGCCCGGGTACGCACCGGACTGGATCGCCACCGCCGAGGTGTGGGCGGACCGCTCCCGGCGGATGCTGACCTACGGCCTGTGTAACGACCGGCGGACCCTGCTCTGGTTCGCCAATCAGCGGTCGGTCGAGTTCCATCCGACGTTGACGACAGCCGGCGAATGGGCGTACCCGACGCACCTTATCCTCGACCTCGACCCGCCGCCGGGCGGCGCGTTCCGGTCGGCGGCGCAGACGGCCCTGCTAGTCCGCGAGGTGCTGACCTCGTGCGGCATGGCCGGGGCGGTGAAGACCAGCGGCGCCAAGGGCGCGCACGTGTTCGTGCCGCTGGCGGGTGACGCCGACCATGCCGACGTCGCCGCGGCGACCCGGGCGATCGCGGCCCGCGCCGAACGCCTGGACCCGGCGCTGGCGACGACGGCGTTCATCGTCGAGCAGCGGGACGGCAAGGTCTTCCTCGACTCGACCCGGGCCGGCGGCGCGACCGTGGTCGCCCCGTACAGCCCACGGCTGCGGCCGGGGCTGCCGGTCTCCTTCCCGCTGGCCTGGGAAAGGCTGGAGGCGGCGGTGCCGACCGACTACACCATCGGTACGGTGCCGTCCCTGCTCGGCGACGGCGATCCGTGGGCGGCGCTGATGCCGCCGCCGCAGCGCCTCGATTCCGGCCTGGTCGAGCAGGGCCACGGCATCCCGATCGCGCGGGTGGTCGCGATGCACGAAGGCAAGCGCCGCGCCGCCGAACGCCGTAGACGCGAGGCCCGGGAGCCCGACGGTGGGCCGGGCTGACGCTGGCCGGGTACGACGGTCAGTCGATTCGGCCGAGCGGCTCGCGCTTCTCGGCCTGGAACACGTCCTCGGTGCGGCCGCGGGCCCAGTAGCCGGAGATGGAGATTGCCTCGCGGGGGATGCCCCGTGCCTGGAGCACCTTGCGGACAGCCTTGATCGACTCACGCTCGCCGTGGGCGAAGACCTGTACGGCGCCGGGAGAGTCCTCGGCGGGCGGCCAGGGCCAGTCCTCCATCGCGCGGGCGAGGAACACGGTGTCGCCGTCGTCGGTGTTGACCAGCCAGTTCACCGTCACCTGGGCGGGGTGTTCGAGGTCGATGATGTCGGCCGGTTCGGTGATCTCGAGGTGCGCGACGCCGCGCGCGTGCTCCGGCAGTGCCTGCAGGGACGCGGCGATCGCTGGCAACGCGGACAGGTCCCCGGCGAACACGTGCCAGCCGACCGCCGGGTCGGGCGCGTACGCCCCGCCGGGACCCGACAGCACCAGCCGGTCGCCGGGCGTGGCCTTGGCCGCCCAAACGGCCGCCACCCCGGCGTCACCGTGGGTCACGAAGTCGATCGCCAGCCGCCGGGTGGCCTGGTCGAACCAGCGGACCGTGTAGGTACGGGTCACCGGCCGTTGCCCGGCCGGCAGGGTGGTTCGCAGCGCGGCGAGGTCGTAGGGGGGCTCCAGCCCGAGCGTGGGGTCGACGAACAGCAGTTTCACGTACGCGTCGGTGTGGCCGGCGTAGCTGAATTCAGCCAGCGACGGTCCGGCGAGAACCACCCGCACCAGATGCGGCGTCAGCCGCTCGGTGGACTCGACCGTGAGGACGTGCTGATTCGGTGCCTTCCGCCGGGTCGTCGCCATCGCGTGTTCCTCCGCTTCGCTGCTCCTTCTTAGGTTAGGCGAGCCTACTTCGCAGCGCACTGCGTGGCGACGAGGGCTGGTACCTCGAGCGCGGCCGAGCGCGTTTGGCCGGCGTCTCGTCGGTGCGGCGTGACCCGGGGCGACCTCGTCGTGTATCGGCTCCGACATGGCTTGCTAACCGCGCCGCAACAGCCAGGGCGACATCGCCGCAACAAGCTCTACCAAATCTCGTCTCTAGTCTATCGGGACGAGAGTGAGATGGTCGCTACGCAGAGTGCGGTCTCGGAACGGATCCTGGTGCTGGAGAGCTCGGCGTCCTTCCTCGGCCTGTTCGCCGAACTGGAGCCCGGTCACCTCGTCACCGCCCGGGTGACCGGCGGCGCGGGCGCGGCACTGGGCAGGCGGGTGCACGTGCGGAGCTAGCCGCGCCACGTGGCGCTGCACCCGGACCGCTCGCCGGCGGGCCACGACCCGCAGTGACAGAACGACCAAGACCAGTGCGATGAGCCAGCGACTCAAGGAGAACGACATGACATACAACCAGGTGCACCCCCAAGAGCCACGCCGTCGAGATCATCGACCGCAGTGCGACGCTCAGCAAGCTGAACGACGCCCTGGAGATCGACTCGCGAAGACCCCCGTCGTGCAGATCGACATGCACGTACGGCAGATTGACAAGGACTGGTCGTCGTTCCCGCAGAACGTGGCCGAGCGGATCCTGCCGAACGCCGCCGCCTTTCTGTACGCCGGCCGCGAGCTCGGGCTGCCGGTCATCCACGTCATGATCTACCAACGGCTCGTCGAGCGCGGCATGCAGCCGCGGGCCCAAGCCGGGTGACTACATCATCAACACCAAGCGGCGGATGTGGACGCCGATCGTCGTCACCGACGCGGTGGGCTCCACCCACGGCAAGGACCTGCACGGTGCGGGACAGCTCGCTCCCGCTGGCGGCCCGACTGTGCGCCGAGCGGATCACCGAGGCGGAGCTGGCCGAGGCCGAACGGATGCAGGAGGAGATGGAACGCGACCCGGATCTCGGCAAGTACGTCGAGCTGAACCGGACGTTCCACGTGTTCCTGTACAACGCGGCGCGTTCGCCGCGTCTCACCCCCAGATGCTGCTGTCGCTGAGGTCGTCGACGCCCGGCATGCTCTCGGTGGCGTCCACCCGGTCCAAGGAGCGGCGACTCGACGGGCTCGACGAGCACCGGCGCTTCCTGAAGGCCTGCCGCGACCGGGACCTCGACGCGGCGGAGGCCGTTTTCCGTACCACTCGTCTCCTGCCTTCGACGAGATGCTGGCCATGCTGGAACACCAGCCGACCGACTGACGTCCCGGCCGTCCCGGCGGCCGCCGGTGTGCCCCCGCTGCTCGACCTCGTTCCGGTCCGCCGGATCCTGCACCCCGGGATGCCGGTCAACGCCGTCGTGTCGATCCTGCTGTGCCTGTACCAGAGCTACGCCGTACTCACCGTCGGACAGCTGCTCACCGGCTTCGCCAGCGGCCCCGTGGCGCTCTGCGGTCAGGCGCTGATGGACGACCTGACCCACAGCGACCCGAAGGCCCGCGACCGGGGCTACTCGATGCTGCAGGCGTTCGTCAGCATGGGCGCCGCCTCGGCGCTCGTGCTGGGCGCGTTCGCCGGGCTGGATGTGGTGGCCGTCGCGCTGACCCTGGTCCTGCTCGGCACCTGCCTGGGCGCGCTCATGCCGCTGTCCGTGGCGATCAGTGTCACTGGAACCAGGAGCTGCGGGCGACCGCAGCCGCCACCGAAGGGCTCCTCGGTGCCGGCCAACGCGTCGCTGGGCGTCACCAGGTGCTTACCGTGCTGACACTGTCGGTCGCGGTGCCGGGGTCCGGTGGCGGTCCCGGCGCTCGGCGGTGGCTCCTGCGGCGCCACGGCGGGACGAGTCCGAAGAACCCGGCCAGCCAGTGATGCTCTTCGATTGAGCGCCCCCGATGTCAGTCGGCGGGGGCCCCCGAGGCGGGGCGGGTGGCCGCGACCGGGTCGAGCGTCGGTCCGGTGGGTATCCGCGAGACCAGCGTGGTCGGCACGTCGGTCGCCTGGTCCGCCGAGTAGCCGAGCTGCCCGAGGACGGTCGCGTTGAGCACCGGGAACTTGATGCCGACGTCGGTGACGACGTAGTACGGGCCGGGATCGGCGGTCGGCGCGCCAATCACCCGCACGACGGCGACCCGGCCCGGCGGCACCAGCACATAGTCGGCGAGGATCACGCCGGCGCGGGTGACCGAGCCGGTCGGTACGGCCTCGTCGAGGCCGGCCACCGTACCGCCGACAGAGGTGATCGTCGGTACGGCGCGTGCGTCGCTGGTGACCGCGCACAGCGCGTCGCCGGTGGCCGGTCGGATCAGCGTGGGCGGCGTCGCGGGCGGCGCACTGTCTCCGGCCGCTGGCCGTACCTGGCTGCTGATCGGTGCCGACGTGGCCTGGGACACAGGTATCTCGACCGGCTCCACGGTGAACTCGGCGCGCAGGATGTTCTGCTGCAGCTCGGTGATCGGAGCGAGCCCGTCGTCGAGGACGAGGTAGTACTGCGGCCCCGAGCCGGTCTGCGTGGCCAGCACGTCGCCGATCGCCCAGCCGTCCACTTCGCCGGACGGCTGGTTGCGGCCGCTGAACGCGACCCGTTCGATGGCGTTGCCGGCGGGCAGCGCGTTGAGCCACGCCGCGCCGACCGGTGCGGCGTCGACCTCTCCGAAGAGGGCGGGTACGACGTTGCGGGCGTCGCGGATCAGGAACCGGCGGCCGTGCCAGACGAGGTGCGTCGTGTCCTGCCGGGAGTCGCGGACCAGCACGCCCTCCTCCGCCAGCGACCGCCCGCCGACCGGTGCCCGAGACACGACCAGGGAGACGGTTTCGACGGTTCGGCCGGTGTCATCCCCGCTGGGCGCCGAGCAGATCGTCCAAGGTAGGCCAAGGTTCCTACTGGCCGGTGCCAGAGAGTTGGGCGCGCCCGGAATACCGATCGTGACGCCGCGGGGCGTGCTGGCCAGCGAGTTGCCAGGCACCCGGAACACGGGCGCGTCGGGGCGGCCGGAGGCCAGCACCGCCGACGCGTAGTTGAGCGTCGGGTGCAGTTTGCCCTGGAGGTAGATGAAGCTGGCGCCGGTCTCCTTCTCGATCACGACCGCGCCGTCGGCCTGCCACCTGTCGCTGTCGGCCTTGGTCATGATGCCGTAGATGCCGAACCCGGCGGCGACCAGGACGGCGATCATCAGGCCGCCGAAGATTGCGCCGACACCGCGGCGCAGCGGGGACTGCTGCGGGTCGGGCTCGCGCATCACGAAGGCAGAGATGACCCGTTGGGTGAGGAACTGGTACGAGTGGAGTTGGTCGCGTCGCGTGGCCATGTCTGGGTCACCCCCCGTCGGGGCGGGCGCCGACACGCGAACCAGGCCGCGTAGGCCGATCATCTTCTGGCTGCTGTCCGGTGCCGTCGCTCGCGTCGATCGTCACGGAGCCGGCCTCACCGGCCGCGACCTCCAGAGCATCGCGGATGCTCGGGTAGGCCCCGAACGCTGCGTCGAGACGACAAGTACGCGCGCCATCGATTCCTCCCCGTACCCCTTGCTGGAGAATCGTAGCGAGTGACTGCCCGCGTCCATCACCCCGAAGACTCCAGTCGTGCCCGACAAGATGCGCCTGCTCCAAATTAGTGAGTCGGGTTCGGTGGAGCCGGCATGATTCAGATGAGTTGGTCGACCAGGTCCAGGAAGGAGTCGGTTCCGAGGCCACTTGACAGGTCGATCGGGAGGCTGTTTCGTACTCCTGTCCTGGGCGTGCGGCGGGCGATGGTGCGGTGGGGGCACGGTGAGTGGTCTGCTCGGCATCTCGATCGTCAACTACCGCAGTGCGGCCGACACCGCCGGCCTCATCCGTTCCATCGTGGCCGGCCGGGCCGCCGGTCCGCAGGCCACCGGTCCGCGCGTCGCGATCGCGATAGTCGACAACAGCGACCAGGCCGCCGAACTGTCAGAGATCGCCGGGTCCGCCGAGCGTGCCGGCGTGGCGGTCCGGGTGATCGCCGGGCACGGCAACGTCGGGTACGCCGCCGGCAACAACCTCGCTGCCACCTGGCTGCTGGCCGAGGGCGCCGACGTCATCTGGGTGCTCAACCCGGACACCCGGATCGTGGGCGGCGTGCTCGCCTCGGCCCTCGACGTGCTGCGCGCCGGCGACCGCGCGATCGGCGCGACGGCCAGCGCCGCGCCGGGCGGCGGGCCGGACCTCGGCATGGTCGACCTGTGGACCGGCCAGAGCGGACGACCGCCCGCCAGCGGGGTGGCAGGGTCGAGCAAACTGGTCTACGCGGCCGGCCACTCGCTGCTCGTCACCCGCCGCGCGTGGCAGGATCTGGGCGGGTTCTCCGAGGACTTCTTCCTGTTCTACGAGGAGGCTGACATGGCGCTACGCGCGGCCCGGTTGGTCATCCCGACCACAGCGGTCCCGGACCTGGCCGTCGAGCACACCGGCGGCGTGGCGACCGGGGCGACGGCGGACATGACGGTCAAGTCGACCACGGCGTACTTTCACGCCAGCCGCAGCTGCATGGTCTTCTTCCGCAAGCACTACCGGCACCGGGTGCCGTTCGCCGCCGCGGCCCGGCTCGGCTACGCCGCGAAGGCGCTGCTCGCCCGCCGCCCCGACGCGGCGACCGCCGTCATCCGGGGCACCGTCGCCGGGCTGCGGGCATGACGAGCCAAGAGCTGGGGCCGGGCCGGTCCAGTCCGGGCCGGCCCAGGCCAGCGGCGTACGCGATCCGGCGCGCGGTCGGCAGCGCGACGGTGATGTACGTGGCCGCGCTGGCCATGTCCGGTTTTGCCATCCTGCTGAGCGTCGCGCTGCCGCCGGCAGAGCGCGGCCTGCTGGTCGCGACGACGACCAGCGCGACCGTCGGCGTCGCGGTCGGCGGCCTGTCACTGGAGACGTTCATGCTCGCGCAGGGCAGCGACTGGCTACGGGAGCGGTCCGGGCGGCGCAGCCTCGCCGTCTACGCCGCCACGGTGCCGCTGTCGGCCACGCTGGGCTGGGTCTTCGCCTGGTACGCGGAGGCGGCTGCGCCGGCACTCGCGGCAGCTGGGGCGGCGTGCGTCGCGGCCGGCACCATGCCCGCGGCGGCGGGCCTGACCCTCGGACGGTTCGTCGCCGTCTACCGCCAACGCGCGCTGTTCGCCGCCACCGCGCCCCTGCTCTACCTCGTGCTCATCCTCGCCTCGGTCGACGACGCGACGGTCTGGCTGCTGGCCTGGCTTGGCTGCCAGGCGGTGATGGCCGTCGCGATGTGGGCGGCGCACGGGGCACCATTGGGCGCGATGGCGCGGCGCACCTCGGCGGAGCCCGAACGCCTCGCCCGGCTGGGCCTGACCCACACCGGCGCGGTGGCACAGATCTTCACGTACCGCTTCGACCAACTCGCGCTGGCCCGCTACCAGGGCGCGGACGCACTGGCGATCTACTCCCTGGCGGTAGCGGCGATCGAATTCTCCCAGGCCGGCGCGGTCGTCGCAGCCCAGCGGACGCTGCGCGACCACGAGGAAGGCTCGGCCGACCGGCTGCGCAGGGTGCTGCGCCGGGCCGTCTACCTGGCGGTCGGCATGGGAGTGCTGGTGCTCGTCGGGCTGGCCGGCATCGGGGTGCTGACCAGCGGGTACGCGGCGGCGGTGCTGCTCGGCGCGCTGCTGGTGCCGCGCAGCGTCGCGGTGTCGGTCGGTAAGGTCCTCAGCGCGCGCCTGGTCAACCTCGGCGGCGAGCGCACCACCGCCGTGATCGCGCTCGGTACCGCGCTGGCCGCGGTGGTCGGCTATCCTCTCGTCGCCGCGCCGTACGGGGCGTGGGGCGTCGCCGCGCTGTCGGTGGCTCTGTTCGCCGCGCACAGCACGGTGCTGGGCCTCGCCGTCCGGTCCGGGGCCGGTCATCGGGTGGCGGGGGACAGGGTCAGTGGGCGTGGATAGCGACGGAACCCGCGTCGTCGCGGTGGTGCTCAACTGGAACTGCGCGGACGACACGATCCGCTGCGTCCGGGCGGTCGCCGCCGGCGGCGTCGTGCCGGAGGTGGTCGTCGTCGACAACGGCTCCACCGACGACTCCATCGCCAAGCTGCGCGCGCTCGGTGACGCGGTGACGCTGGTGCGGCTCGACGCCAACCTCGGCTACGCCGGCGGGATGAACGCCGGCATCAGGGTCGCGCACGACCGCGACGCGGCCTTCGTCTGGCTGCTGAACGCGGACTGCGTACCCCGGCCGGACACGTTGTCGGCGCTGTTGGCGCATGCGGACCGGTACGCGGTGTCCACATCGGCTCAGACGACGTCCGCGCGACCGGACGACCCCCGGCCGGAGCCGTACGTCGTCGCCGCGACGCTGCCGGGCGGCCGGGTACGGCCGTTGCGCTGCGCCGGGTGCGAGGTCGGTGCGCACGATGTGGACGTGGTGACCGGCGCGGCCATCCTCCTCGGCGTCGGTTGGGCCGTCCGGGTCGGCCTGTTCGACGAGCGGTTCTTCCACTACAAGGAGGAGTTCGACCTGGTACGGCGGATTGCCGCGGCGGGTGGCCGGATCGGCCTGGTATGCGCCTCGCAGGTGTGGCACCGGCGGGGCGGCAGCCTGGCCGGTTCGAGTCCTCGCGCGCAGTACTACCATCACCGCAACGAGATCCTCTATGTACGCAAGCACTACCCCCGTCCGCTGCGGCGGATCCTGATCGGGGAGCCGGTTCACTACAAGAACCTGGCCAGGTCGGTGCTCCGCCTCGTCGCCGGAGGCCGCAACGACCGGCACCGGGCGATCGCCGTCCTCGCCGGCTACTGGGACGGGCTGCGTGGAGTGCACGGCCCGACGGAGAGGTTCTAGCGTGCACGTCCTGTTCGTCAGCCACTCCGCCGATCTCATGGGCGCGGAGCGTTCGTTGCTCGCCCTGGTCGGCGAGGCGGTGCGGGCGCGCGGGCACCAGGTGACCGTCACGGTGCCCGGGGACGGGCCGCTGCGCGCGCAGCTCGCCGCGGCCGGCGCCGACGTGGTCGTGCTGCCGACCCGGCTGTGGATGGGCCGGCGGTACGGCCCTGCGGTCGGCGCGGTCCGGCTGCTCCAGGCGCTCGCCTCGGTTCCCCGATACCGGCGTCTGCTGCACCGAACGCGGCCGGACGTGGTGGTCACCAACTCGGCGGTGGTACCAGCCGGGGCGATCGCCGCGCGGATGTCCCAGGTGCCGCACGTCTGGGTGGTGCGGGAGAGCCTGCTCAGTAACCCGAGCCTGCGGTCCGTGCTGCCCCGGGCCGCGATCACCCGGCTCATCGCGCGCCTCTCGGACGGCGTCGTGGCGGTTTCCGCGTACGTCGCCGGTCAGGTCACCAGCGCCGTGCCGACGGCGCGGACGAAGCTGCGGGTGATCCCGCCGCCGGTCGAATCCGGGCCGGACACGGACGCTCCGTCCGGGCCGGACGGTGTATCCGGGCCGGACGGTGTTTCCGGGCCGGGTGCGGACCGTCCGGTCGCACTGGAGCGGCTGCTGCTGCTGGGCCGGCACAGCGCCGAGAAGGGCCAGGTTGACGCGGTGGAGGCGCTGGCGATCTGCGCGCGCCAGGGCCGCGCGTTCACCCTTACGTTGGCCGGGGTCGGCGACGGTGAAGCGCAGCGGGGCCTCGCCGACCTGGCCCGCCGGTACGGCGTCGAGACGCAGCTCGAAACCGTCGCGTGGACGGACGACCCGGCCGCGTTGTACGCGCGGGCGGACGCGACGCTGATGCTGTCCCGCAACGAGGCCTACGGCCGGGTGACGTTTGAGTCGCTCCGCTCCGGCACCCCGGTGATCGGCTACCGGGCGGGCGCCACGACAGAGATCCTCGCCGGTGGTGGCGGACTGCTGGTGGATCCCGACGCCGGTGCGCTCGCCTCGGCGTTGCTGAATCTGGCCGCCGACCAGGAAGCGTTCGGGCGGCTCGCGGCCGAGGCGTCACGGCGCGGGCGGGAGCTCGCCACCGAACCGTCCCCGGCCGCACGCTTCGTCGCGTACCTCGATGAGCTGGGCGCGGTCAGCTGATGTCGCACCTGCCCACGCTGCGCGGCGCGTCCCGGCCGGTGGACCCGGCCGTGGCGGTCGTCGCCGGGGTGGCTGCCGTCGCGGTCGGGGTGGTGGCGGCCCGGCAGCCGGTCGCGCTCGCCGCCGTGGCCGTGGTCGGCCTGCTCGCCTGGGGGCTGTGGACCCCGGATCGGCTCAACTACACGCTGTTCGCGGTCCTGCTGCTCGTCCCGGTCACCGCCGATCCGGGATACCCGGTCGATCCGGTATGGATAGTGCTGCTGGCGGCGACGGCAATCGCCGCGCTCGGCCGGATCCAGCGCTTCCAGCCGTACGCGCCGCTGCCGTCCGTCGGGATGCTGGGATTCGCGGTCCCGGCGGTCTGCGTGCTCACCGGCCTGATGTGGTGGACCGGCCCGAAGGACATTGTGATCGCCGTCGCGCCGCTGGCCTGCTACGCGCTGGTCGGCTGGCATGTCGTGGCCGAGGCGCGGGCCGGTGCGCCGGTGGTCCGCCTGGCGCGGGCGTTCGCCTGGGTCGCCGTACCCGTCACCCTGCTGGCCGTCTACCAGCGGATGTCCGGCACCTGGCCGATTCTCGACCAGTTGGCCATCAGCAACGCGTTCACGGCACAGGCGGGAGCCGGCAGGTCGGCCGGCACCATGGGACATCCGATCGTCTACGGCACGTACGGCATGCTGGCGATCTGCGTGGCCGTTGGCCTGCGCGGTCGGCTCTGGCAGGTGCCGTTCGCCGCAGGGGCGGTCGGCCTGCTGCTGTCCGGGTCGCGCAGCGCGTGGATCGGCACGGCCTGCGCGCTCGGCATCTGGTATCTGGCCCAGCCGCGCAAGTTCACCCGGCGCGGCGTCGGTTTGGTCGCGGCGTTCGCCGCCGCCGGCACCGTACTGGTGGCCGTCGGTCCCAAGCCGGTGCGGGACCTGACGGACCTCGTCCGGGCCCGCCTCACCAACGTCAGCGGGTCGAGTTCGGCGACGGCGCGCTACCGCCGTACGGAAGAGGCGTGGTCCGGCATCACGGACGGTGCCGGCAGCGCACTGTTCGGCCTCGGCCCGGAGGCGCACGTGCGGTTCTTCCAGCAGATCGGCATCTCCGACGGGCAGGCACAGGCGTTCGACAACAGCTACCTCACCCTCTGGTACGACTTCGGCGTGCTCGCGCTGCTGGTGTTCGTGTCCATCCTGGCGGTCGTGCTGGTCAAGCTCAGGTCGCTGACGGCACGGATGCTCATCGTCGGGTTCGCCGTACAGATCTGGTTCTTCGATTTCTACCTGTGGCCGGGCGCCGCAGGGGTGCTGCTGCTCGCCGTCGGCATCGGCGCCGCCGAGTCGCTGCGACCCGTCGATTGTAGGCTCCCCGACCCGGCGCTGACGGCCTTGCGACGATGAGCGGAGCGGACCTGCTGCTAACATTGCGCCGCTATTCCGGCGGGGTGTGAGGTTCAGCGTGAAGCTTTCCGGGCGGTTCGCCCCGGCTCGGCTGCTCAGTCGGCCTGCCTCCGACGGGCCGGGCGACGGCGCGCCATCCGTACACCAGCAGTGGCACCAGCAGTGGCAGCAGCTCACGCTCGAGCGCCATCTGCGAGCCGTGTGGTCGCAGCGGTGGCTGGTGCTGGCGCTGGTGCTGCTCGGCGGCGCGGGCGCGGGTCTCGCGTCCGCCCAGCAGGAACCCATGTACCGGGCGGACGCCCAACTGTTCTTCGCGCCGAACTTCACCACCCGCGACATCGGCCAACTCAACGAGGGCGGCAACTACATCCTGCAGCGGGTGCGCTCGTATGCCGAGGTGGGCAACAGCCCCGAGGTGGCCGAAGCCGTCGTACGGCGACTCGGACTGCCGTACCAGCCTTCGGAGTTGACGCAGCGGGTCACGGTGACCGGCGCGGCCGGCACGGCGGTGCTCACCGTCGAGGTCCGTGACCCGGATCCGGTACGCGCCCGCGACATCGCCAACGCGATCGCGGCGGAGTTTCCCGCATACGTCGCGCGCCTGGAGAAGCCGACCGGCATCGACGAGTCACCGGTCAAGGTCTCGGTGACCCGGCCGGCGACGACGCCCTCGGCCCCGGCCACGCCGCAGGTCGCGGCCGACACCGGGCTCGGCGCGGCCGGGGGCCTGGCGATCGGAGTCCTCGTCGCAGTGGTCCGCTACGCGCGTGACCGCACCGTACGCGACGAGAGCCACGCGGCCGAGGTCGCCGGCACCGTCCTGCTCGGTGCCGTCGCCGCCGGCGGGGGGAGACCGCCGCTGGCGACCGGCGACGACACGGAGCCGCGCGTCGAGGTGTTCCGGCAGATCCGGGCCAACCTGCGGCTGCGCGCGGCCGGGCGCCGGTTCGCCAGCCTCACGGTCACCGGCTCGGTGTCGGGGGAAGAAAGAACGGCTACTGCGGCGAACATCGCCATCGCGTTCGCCCGGGCCGGCGAGCCGGTCGTGCTGATCGACGCGGACGTACGGAACCCCGGCGTACACCGGCTCTTCGACGTGCCGAACACGGTCGGCCTGACCAGCGTGCTGCGCGGCGAGGTCGCGGCCGAACAGGCCACGCACCGGCACCCGGACCTGCCGCTGTACGTCCTGCCGGCCGGCCCGGCCGGGCCGGGGCCGAGCGAGCAACTGCTGGCCTCGGACGCGCTGGCCCCGGCGCTGGAGTCGATGCGGCTCAGCGGCCGGTTCGTTGTGGTCGACGCGCCGTCGCTACTGTCCGATGCGGAGACGCTGCTGCTGGCGGGCGCGACCGACGCGACGCTGCTGGTGGCCCGGGTCGGCTCCACCCGCGCTGATCAGCTGGCCGCCGCCGCCGACGTGCTGCGTGCCCTACCTGTCAACCTGGTGGGCCTGGTGGCGACGCGGCGCGGGGTGGCGATGCGGCGCGGGCGCTAGGCGGTACCCGGTCGCCGGCACAGTCGCGTACGTTAATCCACATGAGCGATAGCGTCGCACTGCTCCTGCGACGTGTGGGGTTCGGTCCGACCTCGTCCGAGTTGGCCGCCGCGTCGAAGGCCGGGTACGCGGCCACCGTGGCGCGTCTGATGGATCCCGGAGAGCAGGACCGGGGTGCTGCGGCGGCGCCGATGCCGGAGCTTGGCCCCGACGCGTTCGACGATCTGCCCGACCCGGGCGCCGAGCGGCGCGCCGCCGCGGAGGCGCTCCGCCGCCAGCAGACCGACACGATCATCCGGTGGTGGCTCGACCGGCTGACCGTCGCCGACCACCAGGCCACTGAGAAGCTGCTGTTCTTCTGGCACGGGCACTGGGCGACTTCGATACGGAAGGTCGGAAGTCCGCAGTTCATGCTGGCGCAACACCAGAAGATGCGGAGCTCGCCGGCGTTCACCACAATGGCCCGCAAACTGGTCACCGACCCGGCGCTGGTCTACTGGCTCGACGGGCACACGAACACCAGACGGGCGCCGAACGAGAATCTTGCCCGAGAGCTGATGGAACTGTTCATGCTCGGCATCGGGCAGTACAGCGAACGTGACGTCAAGGCGGCCGGCCGGGCACTGACCGGCTGGAAGACCGACCTGAGCGTGCCTGCGACGGCGATCTTCGTGCCCAAGGACCACGATGCCAGGCCCAAGACCATCCTCGGCGCCACCGCGAAGTTCGACGCGCTTTCGCTGGTGGACCACCTCGCCGCCCGGCCGGCCTGCCCCCGGTTCATCGCGGACCGGCTGTGGTTCCGGTACGCGTCCGCCACCGAACCGATCCCGGAGTCCACCCGGGGGGAGATGGTCGCGGCGTTCCCGGTGGGCATCTCGATGCTGCGCGCCCTGGTCGAAGACGACCAGTTCCGCTCGGGGCGCTACCGGATGGTGAAACAGCCGATGGAGTGGCTGATCGGGGCAATGCGGCAGCTCGGCATCCGCCCGGCGCGACTCTCCGGCGAGGCCTTCCACACTGTCGTCAGCGGGCTCAAAGGTCTTGGACAGGTGCCGTTCGCGCCGCCGAGTGTAGCCGGCTGGCCGAGCGGGACCGCCTGGCTGACCTCCTCGGCAGCCCAGGTAAGGCTGGGCCTCGCCGGCGTACTCGCCGAGTTGGCCGGTGGTGCCTGGATCACGGTGGAGCGGTTGGCCGACGTACTCGTGGTTCCGACCTGGACCAACCGCACGTACGCGGCGTTGAAACAGGCGACGACACCGCAAGAGCTGATCACGCTTGGCCTGGCCAGCCCGGAGTACCTGGTGAACTAGCATGGATCCGCTGACCCGACGCACGTTCCTGCTGGCCTCCGGCGCGGTCGGCGGCGGTGCGCTCGCCGCAGCCGGCCTGGGCATCGCCGAGCTGCTCGCCAAAGGCGACAAGGGCGCTGAGCCCGGACCGGCCGACACGCTGGTGATCGTGACGCTGTACGGAGGCAACGACGGGCTGAACACCGTCATCCCGTACGCCGACCCGGCCTACCACTCCGCCCGGCCGGAGCTTGCCTACGCCCCCGAGGAGGTACTGCACCTCGACGGCGTGCTCGGCCTCAACCCCGCGCTGGGCGGACTGAAGCGGCTCTGGGACGACAAGCGGTTGGCAGTCGTCCTCGGCGTCGGATACCCCCGGCCGGACCGCAGCCACTTCCGGTCGATGGACATCTGGCAGACGGCGTCGCCCGACGCACCGGTCCGATCCGGCTGGGTGGGGCGCTGGCTCGACGGGATCCAGGCATCGCCGGAAGCGGCTGTCAGCTTCGAGCCGGTGCTTCCGCCACTGCTGGCGGGCGAGACGCGGGCGGGAGCGAGCGTCACGCTCGGCGCACCCCAACTGCCCGCCGGGATCAGCGCGGAGATGGTCCGCGCGCTCGGGCGCGAACAGCGGGGCGAGGACGTCCTGCAGGCGCGGGCGGCGACCGCGCTGCACGATTTCCTGCGGGTGGACGGCCTGATCCGACGGGTACGGGAGTCCGATCAGCCGTTCGGGGCCGGCGAGCCTGGTCACCTGCCGGCCACCGGCACGGGCGGTGAGACGTCACTGGCCACCCAACTCGCGCTCGTGCACCGGTGCATCGAGGCAGGCGTACCCACCCGGGTCTACTCGGTCAGCCTGGGCGGCTTCGACACGCACGCCGACGAACGGCCCGCGCAGGAGCGGCTGCTCAAGGAGGTCGACGGGGCGCTGACACTGTTCATGGACCGGTTGGCGACGAGCCCGGCCGGGCGCAACGTCACAATCGTTGTCTACAGTGAGTTCGGCCGCCGGGTGCGCGCCAATGCCTCCGACGGCACCGACCACGGGACCGCCGGACCGGTCTTCGTACTCGGTCCCCGAGTCGTCGGGGGCTTTCACGGCGAACAGCCCAGCCTCACCGACCTCGACGACGGCGACCTGAAGGCGACGACCGACTTCCGGGACGTCTTCGGCACACTGCTCGCCTCCGTACTGCACGCCGATCCGGCCCGCTACCTGGAGGGGTACCAGCCGAAGCCACTGTCCCTGCTCGCGCTTTGACATCCTCGCCGCCCTAATCGGCGGCGATTCCAGCCACGCCGCGCGTGACACGCGC
>NZ_JBHMIQ010000036.1:0-73237 GCF_048060315.1 Micromonospora sp. LOL_013 | reverse complement strand
TCTACGACATCTGACAAACAATGATCAAGTCAGACATAGAGGAACAACGCCGGGGCCGTGGCATCGCACCCAGTCCCGGCCCTTCACATACGACCAGGAGCAGGTGTGTACGGAGTGGCCTTTACGGTTCCGCAGGGATGCCTTGTCACCGTCGACATCCCACACGAAACCAGCCGTGTTCCAGTAGACGGTCCGTGCGGTGTCGTCACCGGCACCAGAACGCAGCCACACCCGGCCACCTTTCCCAGGAATGACGACGTCGCCGAATCGGTAAGTCCGGCCGTTCCTGTTGTGCACCGTGTAGCCCCGCAGGTTGATCGCTTCCTTACCCCGGTTCACCAGTTGCAGCCATTCCCGGTTCGCGAACGTCCCGCTGCCGTCGTTGACGCCGTTCGGGTGGTATTGGACGCTGTGCACCCGCAGGCTGGTTGCAGCGCTAGCAGGTGCGGCGATGGTCATCGAGGTGACCAGCCCCAGCATCGCCGCAGTCAGGACACCGACAGTCTTTCGCATGATTCCCCCATGGGATGAGCAATTCTCGCAGGCATCGGAAGAACCAAAATCCGATTCGCCGTACGCCCGCAACCGCCAGGGAAAATTGTGGGCGACGGGCCACCCATTCACCAGAGAGTGACGTCATCAAGTCAGTTCGTTCTGCCGCACCGTCATGTCGGGCGCTGTTGACTTGTCGGCGTGGCCACCCGCCGGAGTGATCAGGGTGACGCCGTCGGTCGGCCGTTTCCGCTGTCCACGAGGCGACAGGAAGTACCGACGGCGGGAAATGTGCCGCCAATGTCGGTCATAAAGCCGACAGGCCGCCGCCCCGGAACGAGTTCCGGGGCGGCGGCCTGTCGTCGGGTCGGGCCGGGTGTCAGCTGCCGACGGTCACCGACACCTCGTTGACTCCCTGGGTGGCGGTCACCGAGGTGTCGCCGTTGCCGTGCCGGGACAGTGCCCGCAGGGTCCAGCTACCCGGTGCGGCGAAGAACCGGAACTGGCCGGCCGGCGAGGTCACCACCTCGGCGGTGAACTCGCCGGTGGCGTCCAGCAGCCGGACGTACGCGCCGGCCACGGCCTCGCCGTCGGCGGACCGCACGGTGCCGGTGATCACGGTCTCCTTGGCCAGGTCGACGCTGGCCGGCAGCGGTGCCGCCTGGTCCGGGGCGGCGCAGCCCGCCGCGGTCGCGGCGTTCGGTGTGGTCGCAGCGGTCATCGTCACGCCTTCCCGGGCTCGTCGCCGAGCACCACCGGCACGCCGATCAGCGAGCCGTACTCGGTCCAGGACCCGTCGTAGTTCTTCACGTTGGAGTGCCCGAGCAGTTCCTTGAGCACGAACCAGGTATGCGAGGAACGCTCGCCGATCCGGCAGTACGCGATGGTGTCCTTGCCGTCTTCGAGGCCGGCCTCGGCGTACAGGGCGCGCAGCTCGTCGTCGGACTTGAAGGTGCCGTCCTCGTTGGCGGCCTTGGACCACGGCACGTTGACCGCGGTCGGGATGTGCCCGGCCCGCTGCGCCTGCTCCTGCGGCAGGTGGGCGGGGGCGAGCAACCGGCCGGCGAACTCGTCGGGCGAGCGGACGTCGACCAGGTTCTGGGTGCCGATCGCGGCCACCACTTCGTCGCGGAACGCCCGGATGGAGCTGTCCGGCTCCTGGGCGACGTACTGGGTGGCCGGGCGGGCGACCACCTCGGTGGTCAGCGGGCGGGCATCGAGCTCCCACTTCTTGCGGCCGCCGTCGAGCAGCTTGACGTCGCGGTGGCCGTACAGCTTGAAGTACCAGTACGCGTACGCGGCGAACCAGTTGTTGTTGCCGCCATAGAGCACCACGACGTCGTCGTTGCCGATGCCCCGCTCGGACAGCAGCGCCTCGAACTGCGACTTGTTGATGAAGTCGCGGCGTACCGGGTCCTGCAGGTCGGTCTTCCAGTCGATCTTGACCGCGCCGGCGATGTGCCCACCGTCGTACGCGGAGGTGTCCTCGTCGACCTCGACGAAGACGACGCCCGGGGCGTCGAGGTTCTTCTCGGCCCAGTCGGCCGAAACGAGTGCGGTGTCGCGACTCATCAGATCACTCCCTGGTTGGTCTCCCCCTTGCCCGGCGGGCCGCCGGTGCGGAGGATGCGGATCGGTGGCGAGTCCACGCCGCAGGTTGTCGCACCTGTGCGGGACCCTGGAGGACGGATCACGGACGTGCGACGGCGCCGCTGCCGGGCGATGGTGAGAATTCTTCGGCGCTGGTCACCGACCACAGAAGGGGTCGACGACAGTCCGCCGGGTCAGCCCGCCGTCAGAGGACCGGGCGACACAGGCAGGTGGCCACACGGCACAGGTCGACCGCGCGCCGCTTGGTGAGGAACTTCCCCATGGGGCCGAAGCTTACCAGCCTGTTTCCGGACGGTCACCGATCCGACCACGCAATGGGACATCCGCGGGTTGAGACCTACGCCACCCCCGCCGGAGACGGTCAGCCGAGCAGGTTGGTCAGCCGAATGCGCTCAGCGGCACATCGGTGGCGGTGACGGTGACGGCGAGGCCGGCCGGCGTCACCGCCACCTCCTGCAGGTCGAGCTGGAACGGCAGGGCGGGCAGCGGCACCGCGATGGACAACTGCTGGGCGTAGGCCTCGACGAACCCGCGGGCCGCCTCGTCGCCGGGCAGCCCTTCGGCGACGAGTTCGTCGAAGCGCAGCAGCACCTCGCCCTGGGCGACCTCCAGGTCCGCGGTACCGGTCAGGGTGACCTGCTGACCGAGGATGTCTACCGGGGCGGTAACGCCGAGCCGTCCGTCCTGTTCGGACAACTCCACGCCGGGCTGCTCGATCAACTGGACGATACTGTCGTAGGAGACCGTGGCGGTGCCCTGCACGGTCTCTGCGGTGACCTCACCCTGCCCGGTGCGCAGCGTCTCCAACGGCGCCTGTACGCCCCGCGCGTCGACGTCGAGGGTGGGCAGCCGCACGCTGTTGCCGTTGACCGCCGCCGACACGTCGCGCAACACGATCGAGACCGACTGGTAGCGGCCGGTGGCGACCTGGCTGAGGAACGGGAACCCGCCGATCGAGACCTCCGGCTCGGAGGATTCGATGTCCTGCCCGGCCACCTGCTGGCGAACCTGGTCAGCGACCGCCCGCTCGGCGTAGGCGACGGCGACCCGGTCGGCGACGACCAGTACCAGCGCCAGAACGAGCAGCAGCACCGCGACGACGGCCAGCAGCCGGCGCGTTCGTCGGCCCGGTTGCCGCCGAGGACGCGACCGGCGGACCGGTTCCTCCTGGTACGCCGGATAGGTCGACACTGTGCCTCCTCGGCTGCGGACGAATGCGCCGTACCGTATCTACCCGACCTGAATACGGCTCACCCGGCACCGGCCCGAACGGTCAGCTGCCTCACCCTGACCGACCCGGCGCCTCAGTTGAAGATCAGCACACCGAGGGCGTAGGACAGCGGCGCGGCGAGGGCGAACCCGCCGAGCGGTCCCTGCATGTGCCGGGCCACCCACATGGTCGGCGGTTCCCCGGCCATCTGCCGGCTGGCCTCGGCGTAGCCGGTGGCCAGATCGACCAGGACCGCCGCGCTGGCCGCGACCAGGCCGACCAGGGCTGCGGTGACCGGGGTGAAGCCGACCACGTAGATGCCGAGCACCGCGCTGGCCAGCGTGCCGACCATGGCACCGAGCACCACGCCGGTGGCGCCCCGGGGCACCTGCGGGGCAAGCCGCGGCCGGGCCACCACCGCGTCGGTGAGCCGGGCGGTCATCAGGGCGATGCCGGTGCCCGCCAGCGCCACCACGATGGTCTGGGTACCACCGAGCTGCAGCCGGCTGAGCACGATCAGGGTGGCGAAGGCGACCACTCCGACGACGATCTGCAACGTGGCACCGAGCGACTCGGTGACCCTCGTGCGGTCTGCCGGCCGGATCAGCTGGGCGAGCACCGCGACGACGAAGCCGCCTGCCGCGGCGTACCCGACCGGGGCCAGCGACGCGACGGTCGGCAGCAACGCTCCGATGTCGGCGGCGGCCGCGGCCAACAGGCTCACCCCGCCGATGACCGGCATCGCCGGCGGCCGGATCGCCAACGTCCAGGAAATCACGAAGAGCAGTTGTACGCCGAAGACGACGATGGTGAACGGGGTGCGGGCCAGCCCTGGCCCGGCGGTCTGCCCACCGAAGATCAGCCCCAGGGCCAGCAGCACGGAGAACCCGGCCACGGTGAGCGAGATGGTCCGGCTGACCGGCACCGGCGCCGACATGGACCGGCTGCTGACGGTTTCCTGCTCCCCGGTGCGGTCCGGCCGGTCCGCCGCGCCCGACGGACCGGCGGCCTCCCCGGCCGCAGCGGCCGCACCGCCGGGAGCGGGCGCGTGGCCCGGGGCAGGTGCCGGAGCCCGACCAGGGGCCGGGCCGGGAGCAGGTGCCCGGCCCGGCACCGGCGCGGCCGCCCGACCGGGACCGGGTGCCCGACCGGGAGCGGGACCGGGTGCCCGACCGGGAGCGGGACCGGGTGCCCGACCTGGGGCCGGTGCCCGGCCCGGCACCGGTGGGCCGGAGTCCGGCGGCCCTGGGACGACGGCGCGACCGGGGCCGCCCCGCATGCCGCCGGGCCGCCTGCCGGGCGGCGGCCCGGCCGGCGACTCCCGGCTACCGTCAGGCCACTGTCCGCGACCGGCCTCGGATGGCGTGGAGGGATGCACGCCCTGATGGTGCCAGACGCGACGGGTGGCCCGCTGGCGACGGCGCGGCGCCGCTATGGCCGACTGCACAGATGAACAGCTCATCGCCGCGCTGTTTCCGGCACCTAATCGGTTAAGCTCATTGCTTGACCACCCGTCAGCGAAGCCGGGGTTCGACGCCACTGTCTGCGGTGACGGCCACGTGGCCGGCGTCCGCGGTCACCACGCGCGGCCGGGACAGGCCGCGAGGACGGAGGTGATGTGTGGAGATCCTGCTACTGGTAACGGCCCGTGCGGGCGAGCCGTCGGTCGTACTGCCCGCACTCGACCTGCTCCCCCACTCGGTGCGGACCGCGCCCCGCGACGTCCGCACCCTGGTTTCCGGGCCGAGCCCGGACGCGGTCCTGGTCGACGCCCGGTCGGAGCTGTCCGAGGCCCGTGCGACCTGCCGGATGCTGCACGCCACTGGACTGGGCGTCCCGCTGGTCGCGGTGGTCACCGAGGCCGGTTTGATCGCGCTGAACGCCGACTGGGGCGTCGACGACGTCATCCTGGCCAGCGCCGGCCCGGCCGAGGTGGAGGCGCGGCTGCGGTTGGCGGTAGGTCGGCTGACCAACGCCACATCAGGCGCGGGCGGGCTGATCCGGGCCGGCGAGCTGACCATCGACCCGGACACCTACGCCGCCAAGCTCAAGGGCCGCCCGCTCGACCTGACCTACAAGGAGTTCGAGCTGCTCAAGTTCCTCGCCCAGCACCCGGGGCGGGTCTTCACCCGCGACCAGCTGCTGCGCGAGGTTTGGGGCTACGACTACTTCGGCGGTACGCGGACGGTCGACGTGCACGTGCGTCGCCTGCGGGCCAAGCTCGGCTCGGAGTACGAGTCGATGATTGGCACGGTGCGCCAGGTCGGCTACAAGTTCGTGGTGCCGCCGAGCCGCTCGTCGCTGCCGGATGCTGAGCCCGCGCCGCTGCCGGTCTAGCGAGCAGGTCCAGTTCCAGCCGGACCGGCTGTCGGTCTAGCGGGTTCCGCCACCTACCGTGGCACAACCCTGAAACGTCAACTGAGGCGCCATCCGAAACTGTCCGGATGGCGCTTCAGTTTTTCGTCCGAATAGATCGTTTAAGTTAGCTCTCTCCTGTTTCGCCTTAGCAGCAACTGCTGTCTCCATAGCCTCGGGTCGACAACCGACCGACGGCGGGAGGCTGCAGTGACGGTGCTGGCGGGTCTACGCGGCCTGACCTACGCCAGTGCGGCTGTGACGGCCGTCCTTACCAGCGCGTACCTTCTCGGTTCCAGCAGTGCGCCGGCTGAACGGGCCGACCCGGTGCCCACACCCGCACCGGCACCGGCACCGGCACCGGCCCGCAGCGGACCCGACCCCGACCTGATGTCACCACCGGCCCGGCCCACGGCGGTGCCGTCGTCACCCGCCGGAGTACCGGACCCCGA
This sequence comes from Micromonospora sp. LOL_013, assembly GCF_048060315.1. Lineage (NCBI taxonomy): Bacteria > Bacillati > Actinomycetota > Actinomycetes > Micromonosporales > Micromonosporaceae > Micromonospora > Micromonospora sp. LOL_013. The sequence goes on along the minus strand of NZ_JBHMIQ010000036.1, from coordinate 67,117 downwards.
CAAGCTGGACGGCGTTAGGCCGGACCCCGAACCTCCGGACCCCGAACAGCCGGCAGCCCGGCTACCGGCGTACGCCCCGATGGCCCCCGACCGCAGCGGACCGCACGGCACCCGACGGACCAGCGGCAGCGCCGCGGTCGCCCTCACCTTTGACGACGGCCCGCACCCGGTGCACACCCGGCAGACCCTCGACGTGCTCCGCCAGTTCGGGGTGAAGGCGACCTTCTGCCTGGTCGGCCGGAACGTGGTCGCCCATCCGGAGCTGGTCCGAGCCATCGCAACCGACGGGCACACCCTGTGCAACCACTCGTGGAGCCACGACTTCGACCTCGGCAGCTACCCGACCGCCGCGATCCGCACCGATCTGATCCGCACCTCCGAGGCGATCCGGGCCGCCGCCCCCGGCCACCCCGTCTCCTACTATCGCCAACCCGGTGGCTTCTGGACTCCCGCCGTGGTCGAGGTCGCGCGGGAACTAGGCATGACCTCGATCCACTGGACCATCGACCCGGCCGACTACATCCAGCCCGGTGCGGGCAGCATCACCGCGACGGTGACCGCGCAGGCCGTACCCGGGTCGATCGTGCTGCTGCACGACGCCGGTGGCAACCGGACCGGTACGGTGCTGGCGCTGCGCTCGATCCTGCCGAACCTGCGGCAGCGTCTCCTGGTTGACGCGTTGCCGCCGATGGCCGAACCCGCCGACCAGCGCAGCCGCCGGCTGCACCTGCGCACCGGCCAGCTCTGACCCGCGAACCAGCCGCGCCGGCGAACCCACCGGCCCGCTGATCCGCCGGCCCGCTGATCCGCCGCGCCGCGACGGGCGGACCCGGCGGGAGATACGGTGGGGCACGTGGCTGAGCGGGTGACCCAGACGACCACGACCGTCGAGCGGTCCGACCGGCTCGACCCTACCCAGGTCGACCAGGTGCTGAAGCTGGCTGCGGCCGCCGCCGACACCGACGGCACCGACCCGCTGCCGGAGCAGGTCGTCATCGGACTGCGGGACGCGGCCTCCGCCCGGCACCTCACGCTGACCGCCCCGACCGGCGAGATGATCGGGTACGCGAACCTCGACCCGACCGACCCGGCCGGCTCGGTCGCCGAGCTGGTGGTCCACCCGACGCACCGGCGACGCGGGTACGGTCGTCTACTGCTCACCGGGCTGCTCGACGCCGTCGAGCCCGCCGTCCCGCTGCGCGTCTGGGCGCACGGCGACCACCCGTCGGCCGCCGCCCTCGCCCTCGACCACGACCTGGTCCGCGACCGGGTGCTGTTACAGCTGCGCCGAAAGCTTGCCGACCCGCTGCCCGAGCCGGACCTGCCGGCCGGGGTACGGATCCGGTCCTTCGTGCCAGGTCAGGACGACGCGGCCTGGGTGGCGCTCAACGCGAAGGCGTTCGCCGACCACCCCGAGCAGGGCCGCTGGGGGTTGCCGCAGCTGCATGCCCGGATCGCGCAGCCGTGGTTCGACCCGGCCGGTTTCCTGCTCGCCGAGGATCCGGCCGGCCGGCTGCTCGGCTTCCACTGGACCAAGGTGCACACCGGGCCGGCGGTCGGCGAGGTCTACGTACTCGGAGTCGACCCGGACGCGCACGGCGGCGGTCTCGGCCGCGCGTTGACCCTGGCCGGGCTGCGGCACCTGGCCACCGCCGGGCTGCACCGGGCGATGCTCTACGTCGACGAGTCGAACACCGCCGCGGTACGGCTCTACACCCGGCTCGGCTTTTTGCGCTGGTCGGCCGACGTGACCTACCGCCGGCGCTGACCGCCGGCCTCGGCCGACCGGCTGATGCCCGCGCGGGTCAGCCGAACCGGCCGGTGATGTAGTCCTCGGTCGCCTTGACTTTCGGGTTGCTGAAGATCCGCTGCGTGTCGTCCATCTCGATCAGCTTGCCGGGGTGGCCGGTGCCGGCGATGTTGAAAAAGCCGGTACGGTCGCTGACCCGGGCCGCCTGCTGCATGTTGTGCGTGACGATGACGATAGTGAACTCGGCCTTCAGCTGGTGCATCAGGTCCTCGATGGCGAGAGTGGAGATCGGGTCCAGCGCGGAGCACGGCTCGTCCATCAGGAGTACCGCCGGCTTGACGGCGATCGCCCGGGCGATGCACAGCCGCTGCTGCTGCCCGCCGGAGAGGCTGGAACCGGGCCGGCCCAGCCGATCCTTGACCTCCTCCCACAGGTTGGCGCCGCGTAGCGTCTGCTCGACCAGTTCGTCGAGGTCGGCCTTGCGCATCCGACCGCCGTTGAGCTTCACCCCGGCCGCCACGTTGTCGTAGATCGACATCGTCGGAAACGGGTTGGGTCGCTGGAACACCATGCCGACCTGCCGCCGTACCGCGACCGGATCGACGCCGACGCCGTACAGGTCGTCGCCGTCCATCACGACCTTGCCGGTCACCCGGCCGCCGGGCACCACCTCGTGCATCCGGTTCAAGGAGCGGAGGAAGGTCGACTTACCGCAGCCGGACGGGCCGATCAGCGCCGTCACGGAACGCGGCTCGATGGTCATGTCGACCTGCTCCACGGCCTTGAAATTGCCGTAGAAGATGTCGAGGTCGGAGACTTCGATGCGCTTGGCCACTTGAGGGGTCCTTTCCGCGGTCAGCGGCTGGTCGGCAGGGAGAAGAAGCGGGAGATCAGCCGGGCCACCAGGTTGAGGCCCATGACGATGACGAACAGGGTGAGCGCCGCTGCCCACGCACGTTCCACACCGAACTCCGGCCGGGCACCGGGGATGCTGTACGAGTAGTAGGTGAAGATCGGCAGCGAGGACATCCGGCCGTCGAACAGGTTCCAGTTGGTTGCCGTGGTGCTGCCGGTGATGATCAGCAACGGGGCGGTCTCGCCGATCACCCGGGCGATGGCGATGGTCACGCCGGTGGCGATGCCCGGAGCGGCGGTCCGCAGCACCACCCGCAGCACGGTGCGCCACTTCGGCACGCCGAGCGCGTAGGACGCTTCGCGCAGCTCGTTCGGCACCAGCTTGAGCATCTCCTCGACTGAACGGACCACCACCGGCACCATCAGCACCGACAGGGCGACGGCACCGCCGAGACCGAACCGGATGCTCGGGCCGAAGAAGATCGCGAAGAAGGCGAACGCGAACAGACCTGCCACGATGGACGGGATACCGGTCATCACGTCGACCAGCAGGGTGACCCACCGGGCCAGCCGGCCTTTGCCGTACTCGACCAGGTAGACGGCGCACATCACGCCGACCGGCACCGAGATGAGGGTGGCCGCGCCGGTGATCATCAGGGTGCCGACGATGGCGTGCAGCGCCCCGCCGCCCCCACCCAGCACGCCCCGCATGTCGCTGCTGAGGAAGGTCCCGTCGAACCGGTGGATGCCGTTCTGCGTGACGGTGATCATCAACGACAGCAGCGGCAGCATCGCGAGGGTGAAGGCGAGGCTGACCAGCACCGTCACGAACCGGTCCTTGGCCCGGCGACCGCCTTCGACCTGCCAGGAGACAGCCGGCAGGGCCACCATGACGAGCAGTACGCCGATGGCCAGCGAGAGCGGGACGGCAAGCCCGAGGCTGAGGCCGCCGACCAGGCCGACCGACAGGCTGCCGCTGACCACCACCCATGGTGCCCACTTCGGCAGTACGCCGCTGTTCAGCGGGCTCGTGACGGGTGCCCGGGGCGGGGTGATGGTGGTCATGCGTTCGCTCCCGAGAAGTCGCGCCGACGGGCGACGACGGCCCGGGCGGCGAAGTTGACGACGAAGGTCAGTGCGAACAGCACCAGGCCGGTGGCGATCAGCGCGTTCACCGCCAGCCCGCTGGACTCGGGGAAGTCCAACGCGATGTTGGCGGCGATGGTGCTGCTGTTGACCGAGTCGATCAGGTTGATGGTGATCACGTCGGAGGCGGAGAGCACCATCGCGACCGCGAGGGTCTCGCCGAGCGCCCGGCCCAGCCCGAGCATGCTGCCGCTGATGATCCCGGAGCGGCCGAACGGCAGCACGGTCATCCGGATCATCTCCCAGCGGGTGGCACCGAGCGCCAGGGAGGCTTCCTCCTGCAGCCGGGGTGTCTGCAGGAAGACCTCCCGGTTGACCGCGGTCATGATCGGCAGGATCATCACCGCCAGCACCAGACCGGCGGTCAGCATGGTCCGGCCGGTGGCCGACGCGGGGCCGGCGAAGAACGGGATGAAGCCCAGGTACTCCTCCAGCCACTGGTAGACCGGGACGATGTTCGGGGCGAGGAAGAAGATGCCCCACAGTCCGTACACGACGCTGGGTACAGCGGCCAGCAGGTCGACCAGGTAGCCCAGACCGGCGGCGACCCGGCGCGGGGCGTAGTGCGAGATGAACAGCGCGATGCCGATCGCAAGCGGGGTGGCGAACACCAGTGCGATCACCGCAGCGAGGACCGTGCCGAACAGCAGCGGGGTGACGTATGCGATGAAGCCTTCGCCGCCGGGCAGTTCCTCGGGGTCGGCGACCAGGGCGGGGATGCCCTCGTAGAGCAGGAAGGCCGCGACCGCGGCGAGGGTGACCAGGATGAGCACGCCGGCACCGACGGCGGTGCCGGAGAAAATCTGGTCACCGATCCGTTCACCGGACCGGCCCCGCCGACGGGTCTCGGCGTTCGGCGGCTCGCCCGTCGACGTGCCGCGCGGCGAGTCGCCGCCGGGCGGCGGATCACTCGATGGGGTGCCGCTATGCGCGGTGGCGGGCTTTGTCACGGATTACGCCTCCTCAGGCCGTGTCGTGACGGTCGGTACGGGGATACGCCGCAGGTCCGGACGGCCACCGGGTGACCGTCCGGACCTGGATCGCAGGGGCTGGACGTGGTGCTGGACTCAGCCGGCGACGGTGATCGCGTCGATGGCCTGCTGCGCCTGGCTGCGCAGCGTCGCGGAGATCGGCGCGGAGCCGGCGTTCTCGGCGGCGGCCTGCTGGCCCTCCTCGCTGATCACGTGGTTGAAGAACGCCTTGACCAGGTCGACCTTCTCCTGGCTGTCGTAGTTGACGCAGGCCAGCTGGTAGGAGACCAGCACGATCGGGTAGACGCCGGCCTCGGCGGTGTCCCGGGGCAGGTCGATGGCGAAGCTGAACTCGGGGCGACCGGCGACGGTCTCAGCGGCGTCGACGACGGCGGCGGCGGCCTCGGCCGAGTACTCCACGAACTCCTCGCCCACCTGGACCGCGGCGACGCCGAGGTCAGTGGCCTGGGAGGCGTCGATGTAGCCGATGGTGCCCTCGCCGCCGCGCAGCGCGGCGGCGACGCCCTGGGTCTGCGCGGCGGCCTCGCCACCGGTGGTCGGCCAGTCGCCGGAGACCTCGTACGGCCAGTCGGCCGGCGCGGCCTTGGCCAGGTAGTCGACGAAGTTCTCGGTGGTGCCGGACTCGTCCGAGCGGTGCACGGCGGTGATCGCCAGGTCGGGCAGCGCGGCGTCCGGGTTGAGCTCGGCGAGCGCCGGGTCGTTCCAGTTGGTGATCTTGTTGTCGAAGATCTGGGCGATCGCCGACGGCGACAGGTTCAGCGTCTCGACGCCCGGCAGGTTGTACGCCACGGCGATCGGGCTGATGTAGCCGGGGAACTCGATGAAGCCCTGCTCGCCGCAGGTCTCCAGGGCCGCCGCGACCTCTTCCTCGTCGAGGTACGCGTCAGAGCCGGCGAAGTCGGAACCGCCGCTGGTGAACTGCTCGCGGCCACCGCCGGAGCCGATCGGGTCGTAGGTGACGGTCGCGTCCGGGGCGACGTAGGTGAATCCGGCGATCCATGCCTCCATCGCGGCACCCTGCGAAGAGGCGCCGGCGCCAGCGAGGTCGCCGCTGACCGGGTTCTCGGAACCGCCGTTGGGATCCGTGCCGGTTTCACCGTCGTCGCCGCACGCGGCCACGCCGAGGGTAAGCATGACGGCGACCGGCAGGGCGGCCAGCCGGAGGGACTTACGATTCACGGTGCGTTGCCTCTCTGAGGTCGGGTGGCGAGTCGCCGCCCAGGGGTCGCGGGGGCGAGTTCACCGTCTCGAACGCCGAGGACGGTACGAGCCGTGGCTAAACTGCCGACCGGGGCATGGTGAACAGAAGGTGAACGGCGGTTGTATGGTCGCCGTCCGAGCTGAGCCCACGCTCGACTGTGACCGGCGTCGCACCTCGGCCGACGCATCTTGCCGCCTACGTCGGTGATCAGCTTTCGGGCCGACCGCGCCGCACCAGCCGCCAGCGGCGGGCCTGCTCGACCGGAAGCTGGTAGCTGACCGCACCGGAGCGGCCGGAACCGGTCCGGGCCATCCGCTGCAACGGCAGCCCCCACTTCGGATAGTCATGGTACGTCTTGACGATCCGGGTCAGCCCACCGAGCGCGCCGATGACCTTGTCGACCGGGCTGCCGAGCCGCGCCGCGAGGTCGCCGACCGACATGGTCTCGCCGGGGTGCTCGGCGAGCAGGTCGAGGATCGCGAACACGGTCTGGTGTGTCCGGGACCGACCCTGGGCGAACCGGCGCAGCTCCTCGACCGGCCACTCCTTGGCGGCGCGGGTGGTGGACCGGGCCCGGCGGGCTGGCTTCGGGATCGGCCTGGGCCGTTGGTCGAGCTCCTCGATCAGCCGGGCGATGTGCGAGACGTACTCGGCGGGCACGGCAAGATGCACGAGGTCGTCGGCGTCCGTCGGCGCACCTCGCGCGGCTGAGGTCCCTGGTCGTGGAGCCATCTGTCCCGTCCGGTAGCGGTCGCGGGCGAGGACCGCCCGGCACCCTGTCGCGTTTGTGCGCGCCAAAGTATCACCGCTTGGTAACGCAAGATCATCTATCCGGATCAGGGCTTGACAACCGCGAAGCTGACCGTCCCGTCCGGATCCACCTGCAACTGAGGGGTCACCGGTACGGCCGGATCCCGGCCAGCGGCGGCGGCGAAGACGGCGTCCGGGTCGGCGCAGCCGGCGACCTCGTCGAGCGTCACCCGGGTGGGTGGCAGCAGCTGCCACTCACCGGCCGCCGCCCGGTCCAGGGCCCGTCCCGGCCGGGCCCACACCGTCTGGTCCGCCTCACCGGACACGTCCCGGGTCGCCTGCCCGATCGGCAGCCGGGCCACGAAGAAGTAGGCGTCGAACCGGCGCGGCTCGAAGTCCGGGGTGATCCACCGGCTCCATGCGGCGAGCAGATCCGACCGTAGGGTCAGCCGCCGACGGCGCAGCAGCTCCGCGAAGCTCAGCGTCCGGGCGAGCAACGCCTGCCGGTCGACCTCCCACTCCGGACCGTCCACCGCGTCGACCACAGTGGCCTCGTCCGGACCGGCCAGCAGCACCCCGGACTCTTCGAACACCTCCCGGGCAGCGGCACAGACCACTGCCCGAGCCTGGTCCGGCGGACACCCCAGCCGGGCCGCCCAGTGCTCTGGATCCGGCCCAGCCCAGTCCAGCTCGCCGGCGGCGTCGGACGGGTCCACCCCGCCGCCGGGGAACGCGTACACCCCGCCGAAGGCGACGGCCGCCACCCGCCGGATCAGGTAGACCTCGAACCCGGTGCCGCCGGGCTCCCCCCTCGGCCCCGGATCCGTCGTCGGGCGCAGCAGCAGCACGGTCGCGGCGACCCGTGGTCGCACCGGTTCCCGGCCGGCCGCGTAGAACCGGCTGGCCTGCTCGACCATTGCCTCGGGCACGGCGAACAGCATCGGGTCGGGTGGCGCGGCGAAAGCCGTGACGTCGTCGTCGGTGGGCACCCGCCGAGCGTAGGTCGTCGCCCGGCGGACCGGCCAGCACGCCCCGCCGTCGCCGCGCACGGACTCGCTGGCTAGCGTGCCTCGCATGACTCGTTGGGGAATCCTCGCCACCGGCGGCATCGCCGCCCGCTTCGTCGAAGACCTGCAGTTGTTGCCCGACGCCGAGGTGCTTGCGGTCGGCTCCCGCTCGGTGGCCAGCGCGGAGGCGTTCGCCGACCGCTACGGCATTCCCCGGGCGTACGGATCCTGGGATGAGCTCGCTGCGGACGGTGACGTCGACGTCGTCTACGTGGCGACGCCGCACTCGGCGCACCACGCCGCGACCATGACCTGCCTGGCCGCCGACCGGGCGGTGCTGTGCGAGAAGCCGTTCACCCTTGACCTGGCCAGCAGCACCGAACTGGTGGAGACCGCCCGGGCCCGGGACGTGTTCCTGATGGAGGCCATGTGGATGCGGTGCAATCCGACCGTACGCCGGGTGTGCGAGCTGGTCGACGACGGCGCGATCGGTGAGGTCGTCTCGGTGCACGCCGACTTCGGCCTGGCCGGACCGTTCGGGCCGCAGAGCCGGATGCGCGACCGCGCACTCGGCGGCGGCGCCCTGCTCGACCTGGGCATCTACCCGGTAAGCCTGGCGCATCTGGTGCTCGGCCGGCCGGACTCGGTGCGCTCCTGGGCGAAACTCACCCCCGAGGGCGTGGACCAGAACACCGGCGTGCTGCTGGGCTACGAGTCGGGCGCGGTGGCCGCGTTGACCTGCGGCATCGTCGGGGCCACTCCGGTGGTGGCGACGATCACCGGCAGCACCGGCCGGATCGCGTTGCCGGACCCGTTCATCTGCCCGAGCGAGTTCACTCTCCGCCGGGGCACCGGTGCGCCCGAGGTGGTGCGCGTGGTCGAGCCGGCCGGCAACGGCTACCAGTACGAGGCGGCCGAGGTGCACCGCTGCCTGGCTGCCGGTCTGCGGGAGAGTCCGCTGGTGCCACACGCGGTGACTCTCGAGGTCATGGAGCTGCTCGACACGATCCGCGGTCAGATCGGCGTCAGCTACGACTGATCCCGGTCGGGAATTCGTCTGACCCGGTCTACCGGCCGGGTCCGGACGCTCGGTCGGCTTGACTCCGCCAAATATCTCAGCAATCATTGAGTCAATGAGCACTGAGGCAAGTCACCGTGCCGACGACCGGCCGCCACCTGCCCGCCCGCTGGAGCGGCGCGCCCGGGTGCACGCCGCGCTCGGCGACCCGGCCCGGCTGGCCATGGTCGACCTGCTGCACCTCGGCGACGCCGCGCCCGGCGAGTTGGGCCGACGGCTCGGGCTGCCGAGCAACCTGGTCGCCCACCACGTCAAGGTCCTGCAGGAAGCAGGCCTGCTGCGCCGTGCCCGGTCCGAGGGTGACCGCCGCCGCAGCTACCTGCAACTGGTGCCGGACGTCCTCGCTGGGCTGGCACCACCGCCGCTGGCCGACGTCGAGCGGGTGGTCTTCGTCTGCACCCACAACTCGGCCCGTTCCCAGCTCGCCGCCGCGCTCTGGCAGCGCACCGGCCCGACCCCGGCCGCCTCAGCCGGCACCCGACCGGCGACCCAGGTGCACCCCCGGGCGGTGGCGCTGGCCCGCCGGCTCGGCCTCGACCTCGACCCGGCCCGCACCGCACACGTGTCGGCCGTCGTCGGCGACGGCGACCTGGTCGTCGCGGTCTGCGACAACGCCCACGAGGAGCTCACCGGGGCCGGCGCGCCCGACCTGCACTGGTCGGTGCCGGACCCGGTCCGGATGGACACCGACGCCGCCTTCGAAGCCGCGTACGCCGACCTCGCCGGCCGGGTCCACCGGCTGGCCCCCGCCATCACCAACCGGGCCGCCGCCCCCACGTCCACCGGAGCCCACCATGTCTGACGTCACCGACGCCGTCCGCCCCGACCTGTCCATCGACCAGCAGATGGCGCTGCGTACCGCAGCCACCCGGCTGGCCCGGGAGTTCGACGGCACCTACAACACCGAGACGATCGAACGGTTCCTGGCATCCAGCTACGACCAGTTCGCCACCGGCAGCACCATCCCCAACTATCTGCCGCTGCTCGCCGAGCGGTTCGCCCGGCAGCGGCTGCAGGCCCTGGCCCGGGTCGAGGGCCTGCACTCCGACGGCCGCCCGGTGGTGCTCTTCCTCTGCACCCACAACGCCGGCCGCAGCCAGATGGCGCTCGGATTCCTCACCCACCTGGCCGGCGACACGGTGGTCGCCTGGTCCGGCGGCAGCAAGCCGGGCCACGACGTCAACCGGGCAGCGATCACGGCGATGGCCGAACGCGGCATCGACATCTCCGGCGAGTACCCGAAGCCGTGGACCGACGAGGTGGTCCGCGCCGCCGACGTGGTGGTCACCATGGGCTGCGGTGACGCCTGCCCGGTCTTCCCCGGCACCCGGTACGAGAACTGGGAGCTGGACGACCCGGCCGGGCAGGACGTCGACGGCGTACGGCCGATTCGCGACGAGATCGAGCGCCGGGTCCGCCGGCTGCTGGACGACCTACAGAAACTGGACGACCTACAGAAACTGGAGAACGCGTGAACCCGATCGCACTCTGGCGACGGCTGCTGGCCGAGTTCGCCGGCACCGCCCTGCTGGTCACCTCGGTGGTCGGTTCCGGGGTGATGGCCCAGACGTTGTCGCCGGACGACATCGGGCTGCAGCTGCTGCAGAACTCGATCGCCACCGCCTTCGCGCTCGGCGCGCTGATCCTGATCTTCGGCCCGGTCTCCGGCGGGCACTTCAACCCGGTCGTCTCGACCGCCGACTGGTTCCTCGGACGACGCAGCCGCACCGGTCTGACCCTGCCGGATCTGACCGGCTACGTCGCCGCGCAGGTGACCGGCGGCATCGCCGGGGCGATCCTGGCCAACCTGATGTTCGCCCTGCCGGCGGTGACCTGGTCGGCCAAGGAGCGGTCGGCGGGCAACCTGTGGCTCGGCGAGGTGGTCGCCACCGCCGGCCTGGTCCTGCTGGTCTTCGCGCTGGCCAGGTCGGGCCGGGCCGGCGCGGCACCGGCTGCGGTCGGTGCCTACATCGGTGCCGCCTACTGGTTCACCTCGTCGACGTCGTTCGCCAACCCGGCGGTGACGATCGGCCGGGGCTTCACCGACACCTTCGCCGGCATCCAGCCCGCCTCGATCCCGGCGTTCCTGGTCGCCCAGGTCGTCGGGCTCGCCGTCGGAGTCGCCCTGCTGCTGTCGCTCTACCCGGGGGTGGGACGCGCCGCCGACCAGGTCGTGGTGCCGGCCGAGCCCGCCCAGCCGACCGTTCCCGCCCAGCCGGCAGATCCCGCCCAGCCGGCAGATCCGGGCGGATCGGCGACCGACGAGGCCGACACCCTGGCGACCGCCCGACGCTGACCGACCGCCCCACCCCTCGAAGGAGATACCGTGAGCAAGCCCAGTGTGCTGTTCGTCTGCGTACACAACGCGGGCCGGTCCCAGATGGCCGCCGGCTGGCTGCGTCACCTCGGCGGCGACGCGGTCGAGGTCCGCTCGGCCGGCTCGGCGCCGGCCGAGTCGGTCAACCCGGCGGCGGTCGAGGCGATGCGCGAGGTCGGCATCGACATCACCGACCAGACCCCGAAGCGGCTGGAGTGGTCCACCGCCGAGTCCTCGGACGTGGTGGTCACCATGGGCTGCGGCGACGCCTGCCCGGTCTTCCCCGGCAAGCAGTACGAGGACTGGCAGTTGACCGACCCGGCCGGCAAGGGTGTCGAGGCGGTCCGGCCGATCCGCGACGAGATCCGCCGCCGGGTCGAGGCGCTGCTCGCCGACCTGGTGTCGACGACCCGGGTCAGCTGAACAGCGGGCGGACGACGAAGTACATCACCGCGCCGATGCTGCCGGCCGCCGGGAAGGTCAGAATCCAGGCGCCGACGATGTTGCCGGCGACGTTCCACCGTACGGCCGACAGCCGCTTGGTCACCCCGACGCCCATGATCGCCGAGGTGATGGTGTGCGTGGTGGAGATCGGCGCGCCGAGCACCAGGGCGTTGAAGTAGAGCACCGAGCTGGCGACGGTCTCGGCGGCGAACCCCTCGGGCGGCCGCAGGTCGATGATCTTGCGACCGAGGGTACGGATGATCCGCCAACCGCCGGCGTAGGTGCCCAGCGCCAACACGGTCGCCGAGGTCCAGAAGACCCATTCCGGGATCGTCTCGGCGTCGGACTGGAACCCGCCGACGAACAGGGCCAGCACCACGATGCCGATGGTCTTCGCGGCGTCCTGCATGCCGTGCCCGACCGACATCGCCGCCGCCGAGACCGACTGGGCGATCCGGAAGCCCCGGTTGAGCTTACCGGGCTGTCCGTTACGGAAGATCCACTGCACGGCGAGCATGACCAGGAAGCCGAGCGCGAAGCCGACCAGTGGGGAGAGCACCATCGGCACCACCACGTCGCCGGCGATGCCGCCCCACAGCACCGTGCCGGAGGCGGCGATGGTGGCGCCGACCAGGCCGCCGATCAGCGCGTGGGACGACGACGACGGCAGCCCGAAGTACCAGGTGATCAGGTTCCAGGTGATCGCGCCCACCACACCGGCGAAGACGATGCCGAGGCTGGAGACGCCGGCCGGCAGCTCGACCAGGCCGCTGCCGACGGTCTTGGCCACCTCCGCACCGAAGTGGGCGCCGATGAAGTTGCCGACCGCGGCCATGATCAGGGCGACCCGTGGGGTGAGCGCCCGGGTGGAGATGCTGGTGGCGATGGCGTTTGCCGCGTCGTGGAACCCGTTGGTGTAGTCGAAGACCATGGCAACGGTGATCACCGCGAGGACGGCGATGAGTTCGGCGCTCACCCGGCTCAGGACTCCTTGACCGCGATGGTCTCGACGGTGTTGGCCACGTGCTCGAAGGCGTCGCAGGCAGCCTCCAGCTCGTCGGCGACCTCCTTCATCTTCAGCACGGTGAGCGCGTCGTACTCGCCGGAGAAGAGCCGGACCAGCAGCATCCGGTACGCCCGGTCACCCTCGTTCTCCAGCCGGTTGCACTCGATCCAGTAGTCCTCCAGGTCCTTCATCGCCCGTAGCCGGGGCATCGCCTCGGCGGTCACCCGGGCCTGCTGATCGAGCACCGCGATCAGCTCGTGCATCTCCCGGGGCAGCGACGGCAGCTGGGTCAGCCCGTAGAGGTAGAGCAGGTTGCCGACCGCCTCCAGGTGGTCCATCACGTCGTCGAGCTGACTGCCCAGCCGGTAGATGTCCTCCCGGTCGAACGGGGTGATGAACGCCGAGTTGATCTTCTTGTAGAGGTCGTGGGTGATCTGGTCGCTGTCGTGCTCGACCTCGGTGAGCCGCTCGCTGACCGACTGGACGTCGACTCCGGGCAGGGCGAGTTCGTTGAGCAGCTCGGTGCCCCGCACGAGGTTCCGCGCGGCCTTGGTGAACAGTTCATAGAAGGCGCCCTCGACCGGGCGGAAGGAGAACTTCACAGCGCAGACCTCGTCGGAGACGGTGGGGAACAGGGGCTGGCCACGGGTAACGCCCGCGCGCTCTGCAGGGAATGCTAGGTAACAGCGAATCACGCCTGCTCGCGGCCCACCCCTGTACACCTACGAGTCAGTCTCTGTTCATCCGCCGTTTACTTTCGGTCCATCCCCGGCGAGCAGCCGAGCATGCTCCTTGCGCAGGTCGAAACGAGCTGGCGGGTAGCTCAGGTCCAGATCCGCGAAATGTTCCCGGAGCAGGTGCGCCAACGCCCAGTCCCGGTACCACTTGCGGTCGGCCGGCACCACGAACCAGGGCGCGGCGTCCGTGGCGCAGCGGCTCAACGCCTCCGTGTACGCGGCCTGGTAGTCCGGCCACTTGGTGCGGGCGTCCACGTCCCCCGGGTGGTACTTCCAGTGCTTGGTCGGATCGGTCAACCGGGACAACAGCCGCTCCCGCTGCTCCGCGTACGAGATGTGCAGGAACACCTTGATCAGCACGAACCCCTCGTCGACCAGCCCGGCCTCGAATTCGTTGATCTCGTCGTAGCGGGCCCGCCAGGTCTCCTCCGGCACCAGCGACTCGACCCGTACCACCAGCACGTCCTCGTAGTGTGACCGATCGAACACCCCGACCTGGCCGGCGTCCGGCAACGCCCGGCGGATCCGCCACAGGAAATGGTGCGCCAACTCCTCCTCGGTAGGCGGCCCGAACGCCCGGATCCGCAGGCCGAGCGGGTTCATCGCGCCGGCGACCCGCTTCACCGCGCCGCCCTTGCCGCCGCAGTCCATGGCCTGCAGCACCAGCAGCACCCGCCGACCGGCCGCGCTGCCGGCGACAGCCTGGGCGTGCAGCATCTCCTGCTGCTCGGCCAGTTCGTCGCCGATGCGGCGGACCTCGGCGCGGGCCCACGACTTGCGGTCCGGCCCGGTCACCGACAGCGCCGGCAGCCCCGGCGTCGACCTCGGGTCGATCGCGGAGAGGTCGACCGGCCGGCCGGCGCCGACCCGTAGCAGTTCCCGGACAGGTGGCTCGTACAGGTCAGCAGTCATCCGACGATCATCACCCAGCCGGCCCCCGGCCGACCAGCCGACCGCTACCCGACCGGCCGGCCGGCCGACCGGCGAGCCAGCCGGATCAGCAGACCAGCGCCAGCCACTTCCGGTAGGCCGAGGCGAACGGCTCGGTGCCGTCGCCGAGCGCGTCCTGCAACCAGCGGGCGGCGGCCCAGGCCGACTCCACCACGTCCTCCGGGTAGCCGTACCGCACCCGGTGCTCGGCGAACTCGTCCTCGTCGCGCAGTTCCACGAGGCCGGTTGCCCGGCGCCGTACCACATCAAGATCAAGATCAATGAGGTGTACGGTGGAATCGTCCTCCCAGCGGGCCGGGCTGGCGATGTCGCAGTAGACCTCGCTGGTGCGCGGCGGCGGGTTGAACATGCAGGTCCACCACTGCTCACGCGGCACCAGCAGGACGAACGGGATCTGCTCCACCGACGGGCGACCGTGGTAGATCGACTCGGTGCCCCGGGGCACGCCGAGCCACACGCCGACCTCGTCCTCAGTCAACCGGCGGGCCGGATAGTCCCGGTGGGCCGAACCGTCGTACTTGCGATAGACCACCCGTACGACACCGCTCGACATGTGTCGCACCTTAACCGATGGCCGCTCACCGGAAGGCAACGTGCAGGTGACGCCCCAGTGCCGGCGCCAGCACCCGGGCGTCACCGGGCGACACCGGCCGGCACGCTGTGGATGACCGCCGAGGACGACGGTGGTGATCGGTACTGTCACCGGGTGACCCCTGCGACGACCACCAGCACCGCGTCCGCTCCGGCGGCCCCGCCGCGCCCGGCCGGCCGCTCCGGCACCGGTCGGCCGAGCGCCGCCCAGTTGCTCGCCGCCGCGGTCGGCGCGGTCCCCGGCGGCGCGGCCCGGCCCGGCCAGCAGGAGATGGCGTCGGCTATTGCCGACGCCATCCGTACCCGGCACCACCTGCTCGTGCAGGCCGGCACCGGCACCGGCAAATCGCTGGCCTACCTGGCACCCGCGCTGACCGTCGACGGCCCGGTGGTGGTCTCCACCGCCACCCTGGCGCTGCAGTCGCAGCTGGTCGAGCACGACCTGCCCCGACTCGCCGACGCGGTCGAGCCGATCCTGCGCCGCCGGCCCACCTTCGCCGTCCTCAAGGGCCGGCACCACTACCTGTGCCTGGCCCGGCTGGAGGACTCGGCCGAGGAGGAGCCGACGGACCTGTTCGACGCCGCCGGCGACAACGGCGACAGCGGCGGTAGCAACGGTGGCGGCGGCACCCGCTGGCTGGGCGCTGCCAACCGGCTCGGCAAGCAGGTGCAACGGTTACGTGACTGGGCGATGGAGACCGACACCGGCGACCGCGACGAGCTGGACCCCGGCGTCGACGACCAGGTGTGGCGGCAGGTGTCGATGCCGGCCCGGGAGTGCGTCGGGGCGGCCCGCTGCCCGTACGGCGAGGAATGCTTCGCCGAGGCGTCCCGGTTCCGGGCCCGCGAAGCCGACGTGGTGGTCACCAACCACAGCCTGCTCGCCGTCGACATGCTCGCCGACCGGCACATCGTGCCGCCACACAAACTGCTGATCGTCGACGAGGCCCACGAGCTGGCCGACCGGGTCTCCTCGGCCGCCCAGGCCGAGCTCACCCCGGACGTGATCGACCGGGCCGCCCGGCGGGCCCGGCCGCTGCTGCCGCCGGAGACCGCCGAGCAGCTCACCGAGGCCGGTGACGCCCTCGCCGTCGGGCTGGGCGAGTCGCCGGCCGGGCGGCTGACCAGCGGTCTGCCGCCGGCGCTGCGCGAGGCGTGCACCCTGCTGGAGTCGGCGACCCGGGCCGCGCTGGACAAGATCGGCGACATCAAGGCCGACGACCCGGACCCGGTGCGCAAACAGCAGGCCAAGTCGGTGCTGGACGAGCTCTCGACAACCGCCCAACGGCTGCTCGACGAGGCCGAACACGACGTCGCCTGGGTGGAGAAGCCGGACGGTCCGGCCGCCAACCGCCGGGCGCTGGTGGTGGCACCGCTGTCGGTGGCCGGCACCCTGTCCAGCCACCTCTACGAGGAGCGGACCGTGGTGGCCACCTCCGCCACCCTGACCCTGGGCGGGCGGTTCGACACGGTGGCCCGGTCGCTGGGTCTGGAGACCGCCGCCCCGGCCACCGAACAGACCGAGGCGGTCACGGCCGACGATCTCAGCTGGCGGTCACTCGACGTCGGTTCCCCGTTCGACTACCCCAAGCAGGGCATCCTGTACGTCGCCGCGCACTTGCCCCGGCCGACTGTCTCCGGGCTGCCCGCCCAGGCCGGCGAGGAGCTGCTGTCGCTGATCGGCACACTCGGTGGCCGTACCCTCGGATTGTTCTCGTCCCGGCGGGCCGCGCAGCAGGCCGCGGAGCTGGTCCGGGCGCGGACCGGGCTGACCGTGCACGTGCAGGGCGAGCAGGCGTTGCCGCTGCTGGTCCGCCGGTTCCGGGAGGACCGGGCGAGCTGCCTGTTCGGCGTGATGTCGCTGTGGCAGGGGGTGGACGTGCCCGGCGACGCCTGCCAGCTGGTGGTGATCGACCGGCTGCCGTTCCCCCGGCCGGACGAGCCGCTGGCCGCCGCCCGCGCCGCCGCCGTGGACGCCGCCGGCGGCTCCGGGTTCGCGGCGGTCAGCGTGCCGATCGCGGCGGTACGCCTGGCGCAGGGAGCCGGGCGGCTGATCAGGTCGACCGGTGACCGGGGCGTCGTGGCGGTGCTGGACTCCCGGCTGGAGACCGCCCGTGGCTACGGCGCGTTCCTGCGCCGGTCGCTGCCGCCGTTCTGGTACACCACCCGGCCCGAGGTGGTGCAGGGCGCGCTGCGCCGACTCGCCGCCAGCTGACCGCCGCGAACGCCGCGAGTCAGGCGGGTCGGCCGCCGGCCGGCGGCGTTCAGATCACGGTGGGCTGGTGCCGGTCACCACGGACTCCGGCGGTGGCGGCGGCGGCGGGACGTGCCGGCGGCGGGCCAGCCGGCGTACCGCCGTGTTCAGCACCGCGATCAGCGGTACGGCGACCAGCGCGCCGACGATGCCGGCCAGCACCACACCGGAGGTCACTGCCAGCACCACGGCCAGCGGGTGGATCGCCACCGCCCGCCCCATGATCAACGGCTGCAGGACGTTGCCCTCCAGCTGCTGCACCGCGATCACCGCACCCAGGATGATCAACGCGGTGACCCAGCCGCTGTCCACCAGGGCCACCAGGATGGCCACCGCGCCGGACAGGGTCGCGCCGACGATCGGGATGAACGCCCCCAGGAACACCAGCGCGGCCAACGCGAACGCGAACGGGATGTCGAACAGCACCAGGAAGATCCCGATGCCCACGGCATCGATGAACGCCACCAGCACGGTCGCCCGGACATAGGCGACCAGGGTCGTCCAGGCCGCGCTACCTGCGTCGTCGACCCGCCACCGGGCACCGGTCGGGAACAGCCCCACCAGGAACCGCCAGATCCGCTGCCCGTCCCGGAGGAAGAAGAACGTCGAGAACAACACCAGCAGCGCACCGGTGAACAGTTCGACGACCGTCCCGGCGGTGGAGACCGCGCCGCTGGTCAACGTCTGGGTGTTCTCGTTGATCCAGTTCTGTCCGGCCTCGACGTACTGGTCGAGCTGTCCATCGTCGAGCTTCAGCGGACCGGTGCGCAGCCACTGCTGGATCTCCCCGATGCCGCTGGACGCCTTCTCGCTCAGGTCCGGCAGTCCGGTGATGAACTCGTTGACCACCAGGGTCAGCGTGCCGACCACCCCGGCCAGCCCGGTGATCAGCACCACCGCCGTGGCCAGGGTGCGGGGCACGTGGGCCCGCAGCAGCCAGCCGACCGCCGGGGCGAGCAACGCGGCGAGCAGCAATGCCACCAGCACCGGAATGATGACGATCCGGACGTTGCCGATGACCCGCAGCAACGCCCAGCCGACGATGCCGATCACGATCAGCCGCCACGACCAGGCGGCGGCGATCCGGAGCGCGTGCGGCACGTCCGCGTCGTCGCGGCTCGTGGTCGACAGGTGCCCGTCGCCCGGCGGCGGGGTCTCCGCGCCCGGCTCGGCACCCGCGCCGGCCAGCTCGTCGGCGGCACCGGCCGCGGCGGCCCGGCGGGACCGTTCCCGCTCCCGGGCGGCCCGCACCGATTCCCGCCCAGCCTCGTACGCCTGGCGTAGCCGCCCTCTCATTTGTTGCAGCCGGCTCAAGCCAACCCCCGGAGTCAAGTAATCGGTCCGTACACGGTAACGGGCACATGTCCACCGTTGTTGCCGCTACCTCCCTGAACTCTCCCCGAAGTGCCCCGTACGGGCATCGGGCAACCATCCGGCCGACCCACCCGCGACCGGCCGGCACACCCCACGCGGTACGGTTCGGTCGTGACCGCCGACCCACCGCACGACAACGGTTTGCCGATCCGCCTGCTGCACGACCGAGTGCTGGTCAAACTCGAAGGCGGCGAGGGCGAACGCCGCTCCACCGCCGGCATCGTGATCCCGGCCACCGCGTCGGTGGGCCGGCGACTGTCCTGGGCGACCACGGTCGGGGTCGGGCCGAACGTACGCTCGATCGTCACCGGCGACCGGGTGCTGTTCGACCCGGAGGACCGCTCCGAGGTCGAGCTGCACGGCCGGGGTTACATCCTGCTCCGCGAACGCGACGTGCACGCGGTGGCCGCCCAACGGGTCGAAGAGGACTCCACCGGCCTCTACCTGTAGTTCAAAGGCCCACGCCGTCTCTGCACGCCAGCGGCGGGGCCCGTTGCGGTGGCATCCGACAGCTCGCCGGGAACCTACAGCGGTCTACGCGTTCCGTTGCTGGTGGTGTAAGCGCAGGCGCCGCCTTCTCTGCCCGCGCGTCGCTGACCAGCCCGCGACACCGTACGCATGATCAGCACCAGTCGACGTCGGGCGATGGGCCAGGAGCTGGCGAAGCTCGCCACGTTGATGGACGGCCAGGCCGCCTGACCTGACACCGCCGCTCTGCGTTGATCCAGTGCGCCCCATCAACTCGACACGCCGACCCCACCTCAGATCACCCCTGCAGGCCGGGTTGGCCGCTGCCGGCTGCGGCGACACTCACGGTGTCAGTGGGCTGCTCGGCCGGGCTGCCGGCCGAGCACCGGGCAGCGTACCTGGTGGACGCCGCACGCGCGTACCTCGACGTCGCTGACTTCACTGCGGCAGGACGGTGGGTAGTCGAGGCGGACCGCGTCGCACCGGCTGAAATCCGCTCCCGGCCTTCCGCCCGTACCCTCGTGGCTGAGATTTCCCGCCACGGACCGCAGGTCGCCGGCGTCGCCCGGCTGGCGACGGCGCTCGGGTTGACCCGCTGCTGATCTCCCGCTAGCCCGGGGGCGGGCCGTAGCCGGGCGGCGGTGGGTTGTAGTAGCCGGGCCGGACCTGATATCCGGACGGCGGACCGTACCCAGGCGGGGGCGGAGCGCCGTACCCAGGTGGCGGAGCGCCGTAGCCGGAGAACGGGGGCGGGCCGTAGCCGGGCGGGGTGCCCGGACCGGCACCGGGCCAGCCTGGGTAGCCGGCGAACATCGGCGGCGGAGGGGGCGGTGGCGCGGTGAGCACCACCGGGATCGGCACCACCGGCTCATCCGGCGCGGGCACCTGCCGCTGGCTGCCGTCCGGGAAGGTAATTTGGTAGTCCGCCCCGTTCCACAGCGCGTGCGGCGCCTGCGGGTCCCGGCCGACGAACGCCTGCCGGTAGGCGGCCAGCGCGGTCAGCAGCCGCTGCTCCTCCTTGGCATGGCGGGCCAGCTCCTCCGGTTTGCTCTCCAGGCCGCGCAGCAGCCCGTCGCGCAGCAGCGCCAGCTCGGTGGCGGCGGCCTGGAAGTCGCGCATCGCCCGTACGCCCGGCTCGCCGGCCACCCGGCTGGCCCAGCGGCGCGCCGAGTGCCGCCGGCCCAGGCTGCCCAGCGCCGCCACCTCCGGCGGGGTAAACCAGCCGGCCCGGACATAGTCGGGCAGCACCCGCTCGGTCAGCCGCCCTTCCCAGCTGCGCAGCCACACCGCCAGGCCGACCATGCCGAAGAAGATCGGCACCATCAGGCCGATGTAGCCGTACAGCAGGATCAGGGTCTGGCCGGTCGCCTCGACCAGCGTCGGGATCAGGTTCCAGGCCCCGTGCAGCATCATCGCCAGCAGCAGCCCAGCGGTCGGCGCGAGCACCCGGATCCGCCGGTCGGCACTGCGCGCGGCCACCCCGAGACCGACACCGGCCATCGAGGTGAACAGGGGGTGGGCGAAGCCGGTGAAAAGGATCCGGACGATGAAGATGGCGAAGACGTTCTGCGCGCCGGTCGCCGGGCCGTACTGCTCGGCTCCGGCGGCGTAGCCGTATCCGCCGAGGTAGAGGATGTTCTCCACCATCGCGAAGCCGATCGCGGACATGCCGCAGTAGACGATCCCGTCGGTGATGCCGGACCACTCGCGGCGGCGGGTCAGCAGCAGCAGGATCGGGCCGAGGGTCTTGGTCAGCTCCTCGATGAACGGCGCCACCAGCACCGCCACCAGCGCTTCCGAGTAGCCCAGATTGTAGAGCAGATCCGCCGAGAAGGTGTTCACGTTCAGCGAGGCGTACGTGGAGACGAACGCCCCCCAGGCGAAGCAGAAGGCGAGGTAGCGCACCGGCTCCGGTTCGTACCGGTCCAGCCACAGGAAACAGGCGACCAGCACCGGTACGGGCAGCACTGCCGCGATGACGCCGACGGTCAACGCGACCGGGCCGAGCGCGGTGCCGAGGTAGACCAAAATGGCGACGCCGCAGCCGGCGATCAGCACCACGATGCCGGCCAGGGTCAGCCAGCGCAGCCAGACGCTGCGCCGCAGCCGATCGGCCGGCACGGTCCCGTCCGCCGGCTCCGCCGGAACGGCCGCTGGGGCCGCTGGCTCAGCCGTTGAAGCCGCTGGCTCAGCTGCGGTTGGCGGGTCCGCCGCAGGTACCGGCTCGGTCGAAGCCGCCGCAGGGCGGGAGCCGGATGGACCACCGGGGACAGTGTCGGACATTGGGCTAGCGTAGCCAGCGTCGACGAACGGCGGGCAGCGTGTCACCCGGTGGGTACGCCAGGAATGCTGACCGGTTAGTCCGATTCCTCGTTCCCGAACGCCTCGCTGATCATCTCTTCCACCACCCCGGCCTCGGTGCCACTGGCCCGGACCAGGTCGCTCGCGGTAGCCCTGATCTGGGCGACCACCACGCTGCCGTTGAATCCCACCCCGGCGCCGTACGCCGCACCGGCGCACCTGGCGGCGTCCAATGCCCGACGTCGGGTGCGCACCGGGTCGGTACCCGTGTCGAGTTCGTGGCGCAGGATGCGCACCGCGTCGCCGAGGTGGCAGACCGCCTCCGGCAGAGCAGACGGCACCGGCTCGTCCTCGGTCAGCAGGGAGACCACCCGCCGGGTGAGCACCCGCGAGTTGCGCAGCCCTCGGGTGACGTACTCGGCGCTCTCGGCGTACTGGGCCAGTGGGCCGCGGGCCCGCCAGCGCGCCGGCGCCAGGACCGCCGTCTCGTGTCCCGCCTCGACCGCCTCCCGGAACTCGGACAACTCCTTCTCCGCATCGTGCAGCCGCTTCGATGCGGCCTCTGCCCGGCGGCGGTCCCGCCCAGCCAACGCCTTTCCGCTGAGGATCAGCATGTCGGACAGTACGTCCAGCGCCGGGTCGGCGGCGCGGCGCACGATGACCAGCGGGTTGAGCGGCAGCAGCAGGATCAGCACCACCAGCCCGACCAGCCCGCCGACCAGGGCATCGATGAACCGGTCGGGGTAGAGGTTTTCCGACTGCGACGTCAGGGTGGCGACCAGCACTCCGGACGACGCGGCCTGGGTGACCAGGGCCGCGCCGCTGCCCAGAAAGACAGCGGCCACCACCGCGAGCGGCACGATCAGCAGCAGCTGCCAGGTGCCGGTGCCGATGGTGATGACGATCAGGTCGCCGATGGCGATCCCGACCGCGACCCCGACCACCAGTTCGGCGGCGCGTTTGAGTCGTTGCCCGATCGAGGCGCTGAGAATGATCACCGCCGCGATCGGGGCGAAGAAGGGCACCGGGTGGCCGATCACCCGGCGGGCGATGAACCAGGCCAGCGCCGCCGCCAGACCAGCCTGCAGGGCGAGTACGAGGTTGGCGCGGACCCGGTCCGACCGTTCCCGGAACTCGGTTCCGACCCGGCTGCGGGTCAGCGTGAGCAGCCCGGTGAGACGGGGTGCCGCCGCCGCACGTGGTGGCTTCCCGGCGTCGGCCATGCGGGCAGCGTACCGAGCAATTCGCGGCTTATGGTGGTATTGCCCATCCGGTCACGCCCGCGGTGGCCGATCTGGTGCCGCGCTGGCTAGCCTGCGAAGATGTCCGACCTCATCGAGGCACTCCGCGCGGCCTTGCCCGACACCGCGGTCCTCACCGACCCCGACCTGCTGCGCGGCCACCAGCGCGACGAGGCCGACCTGTGCGCCGCCGGCACCCCGGCCGTCGTGGTCCGACCCCGGACAACCGCCGAGGTGGTCGCCACCGTCAAGGTTGCCGCCCGGTACGGCGTACCCGTGGTGCCGCAGGGTGCCCGGACCGGGCTGGCCGGCGCGGCGAACGCGGTCGACGGCGCGGTGGTGCTCTCCACCACCGCGATGGACCGGATCGTCGACGTCGACCCAGTCAACCGCACCGCCGTCGTCCAGCCCGGCGTGGTCAACGCCACCCTGGCCGCCGAGGTGGCCCGGTACGGGCTGCGCTACCCGCCGGACCCCGGCTCGTGGGAGTCGTCCACCATCGGCGGCAACGTGGCCACCAACGCCGGCGGCATGTGCTGCGTCAAGTACGGCGTGACCGGCGAGTACGTCATCGGGCTCGAAGTGGTGCTGGCCAGCGGCGAGGTGCTGCGCACCGGCCGGCGCACCGCCAAGGGGGTCGCCGGCTACGACCTGACCCGGCTCTTCGTCGGCTCCGAAGGCACCCTCGGGGTGATCACCAAGGTGACCGTCGCGTTGCGGCCGGCCGCCGACGCCTCGCTCACCCTGGTCGCGGTCTTCGACTCCACCGCCGCGGCCGGCACCGCCGTCGCCGGCATCGCCTCCGGCGGGCTCAGCCCCAGCCTGCTGGAGCTGCTGGACCGCACCCACCTGCGGGCGATCGAGGCGTACCGGCCGATGGGGTTACGCACCGACGCCGCCGCGCTGCTGCTCGCCTCGGTCGACACCGGCACCGCCGCCGGCACCGACCTGGACCGGATCGCGCAGGTGTGCACCGCCGCCGGCGCCGCCGAGGTGTACGCCGCCAGCGACGCGGTCGAGGCCGCCGCCCTGCTGCAGGCCCGCCGGCTGGCCCACCCGGCGATGGAACGTCTCGCCGCGCAGACCTTCCCCGCCGGCAACGGCGGGCTGATCATCGACGACGTGGCGGTGCCCCGCTCGACGCTGGCCCGGATGCTCGACGGTGTCGAGGCGATCGCCGCCGAACACGCCGTACCGATCGGCGTCGTCGGGCACGCCGGCGACGGCAACCTGCACCCGAACATCGTGGTCGACCGGGCTGACCCGGACAGCCTGACCCGCGGCCGGGCCGCCTTCGACGCGATCATGCGACTCGGGCTGGAGCTGGGCGGCACCTGCACCGGCGAGCACGGGGTCGGCCTGCTCAAACGCGACTGGCTGGCCGAGGAGATCGGCCCGGTCGGCATGCGGGTGCATCGCGCCGTCAAGCAGGCGCTGGACCCGACCAGCCTGTTCAACCCCGGCAAACTGCTCTGACCTTCAGCCGGTCGGCATACCGGAGTCGGTCGGCCAGTCCACACCCCGGTCGGCGGCGAAGCCACGGACGTCCGCCGCACCGAGGCGCGCCGCATCGGCGGTCGCGTCGTCCGGCATCCGCTGCGACTGCAGCTCCGCCGCCACCCGGGCCCGGTAGTGCTCCACCTCGCGGTCCCGCACAGCCTCGTCCCAGCCAAGCACCCGGCCCATCACCTCGGCGGCGTGCCCGGCCGACTCGTTGCCCCGGTGCGGCGTCTCGATCGAGATGCGGGTCCGCCGGGTCAGCACGTCGTCCAGGTGCAGCGCACCCTCGGCGCGGGCCGCGTACGCGATCTCGACGGCCAGGTACTCGGGTGCGCCGGGCACCGGGCTGGCCAGCAGCGGATCGTCGTCGATCAACGCCAGCAGCTCCACCGCGAGGGTGCCGTACCGCTCCAGCAGGTGCTCCAGCACCCCGACCGGGACGCCGTGCCGGCGGGCCACGTCGGCCCGGTCCCGCCACATCGCGGCGAACCCGTCGGCACCGAGCAGCGGCAGGTCGGCGGTCCGCGACGGCCGGTCCACCCCGAGCCGGGCCGCCGCCCGGTCCACCACGTCCGCGGCCATCACCCGGTACGTCGTGTACTTGCCACCGGCCACCAGCAGCAGACCCAGCATCGGCTCGACCACGGCGTGCTCGCGGGACAGCCGCGACGTCGAGTCCGCCTCACCGGACAACAGCGGCCGCAGACCGGCGTACACCCCTTCGATATCGCGCGGCGCCAGCGGCCGGTCCAGCACCGTGTTCACCTGGTCCAGCAGGTAGCCGATGTCGCGTTCGGAGGCGGCCGGGTGGGCGCGGTCGAGCCGCCAGTCGGTGTCCGTGGTGCCGATGATCCAGTGCCCGCCCCAGGGCAGCACGAACAGCACCGAGGTGGCGGTACGCAGGATCAGCCCGGCCTCACCGGTGATCGCCGACCGGGGCACCACCAGATGCACGCCCTTCGACGCGCGTACCCGCAGGCCGGGCCGAACCCCGACGTCGCCGAGCATCCGCGACACGTCGTCGCTCCACACTCCGGTGGCCGCGATGACGGTACGGGCATGTACCTCGAACTCGGCGTCCGGATCGCCGGGCCGGGCCTCCATGTCCCGGACCCGCACCCCGGTCACCTCGCGGGCCTGGCGCAGCAGGCCGACGGCGCGGGCGCTGGTCACCACGGCCGCGCCGAGACTGGCTGCGGTCCGCGCCAGGGTGACCACCAGCCGGGCGTCGTCGACCTGACCGTCGTAGTAGCGCACGGCACCGGCGACGGCGTCCGACCGCAGGCTGGGGAAGACCCGCCGGGCGCCTTCGCGGGACAGGTGCCGGTGCAGCGGCATCCCCCGACCGCCGCCGAACACCCCGGCGAACACGTCGTACGCGGCGACCCCGGCGCCGTAGTAGGCCCGCCGCCAGACCCGGCCGGGCAGCGCCCGTGGCCCGCTGGCGCCGCCCTGCGGCAGCGGAACCAGGATCGGCACCGGCCGGACCAGGTGCGGGGCGATCCGGGTAGCCAGCAGCCCACGCTCGGTCAACGCCTCGTGCACCAGCCCGAACTCGAGCTGCTCCAGATAGCGCAGCCCGCCGTGAATCAGTTTGCTGGACCGGCTGGACGTGCCGGCGGCGTAGTCGCGGGCCTCGACCAGCGCCACCTTGAGCCCACGGGACGCGGCGTCGAGCGCGGCGCCGACGCCGGTCACCCCACCCCCGATCACCAGTACGTCGAACCGCTCGCCACGGAGGCGGCGCAGATCGGCGGCGCGGCGGGTCACGGACAGTTGGCCGGCTGCGTACCGGGAGACGGCAGGGTCACGCACCTCTCCACCGTATCCCGCCGCCTAGGGTGGCGGACATGACGCAGCCGCCCGGTCATCCCGGCTACCCGTACCCCGGTCAGCCCTACCCGGTGCCGCCGCCGTACCCGATGCAGCCGTCCGCCGCCGCCGGGCCGCCGCCGGCCAGCGTGTGGCCGACGGTCGCCGCGGTGGCGATCGCGATCTGGTCGGTCGGTGTGACGGTGTTCGCGCAGGCTGGCGGCTGGCTGACCGATCAGGTCCTGCTGGCCAGCGGGTTGCCCACCCCGGCGGTGGTCTGGCCGTTGATCGCGTTCGGCAACGCGCTGCTGGTCGGCGTACCCACCATGCTGCTGGCGCTGGTGCCCCGGTCACCGGCGGTACGGGCGACCGGCCGGGCCTGGCTGGTCGCCGCGTTCGCCCTCGGCGGTTTCGGGCTGCTGCGGGCCGTACCGACCGTCCACCACGAGCTGTACCTGGCCGCGCTCACCGTGCTCGCCGCCGGCGGCGCCGCCGGGCTGCGGGCGCTACGGCGCCGGGCCGAACCGGACCAGGCCGAGCCGGCTCAAGCCGAGTCAGGTCGGGCTCAGTCAGGTCCGGCCGAGCCAGCTCACGCTCAGTCTGACAAGGCGGACCGGATGGTCGCTGTGCTACTCGCCGTCGCGGCCGGGCTGGTCATGCTGCTGCCCTGGTGGTGGGTCGGCGCGCTGGGCGGCGCGGTGGAGACGGCACTCGCCGTCGCCGCAGCGGCCGCGACCGGCTGGTACGCCGCCGAACTGCTGCCCCGGCGGTTCTGGACGGCGATCGGTGCCGGCCCGCAGGGGCGCTCGGCGGTGCGCACCATCCTGCTCGGCGGGACGGTCGCCGGGGTTGGGCTGCTGCTGCTCGCCGCCGGCATCGGCCAACCCGGCGGGCAGCTGGCCGCGATCCTGGTGCTGCCGCCGATCGGCTACGCGGCTGCGGCGATCGGCTGGGCCGCCGACCGGTCCAGCGCGCCGGTCGGCGTACTGGCCGGGCTGTCCGTCGGCGGACCGCTGGCCCTGCTCGACCCGGAAGAGGTATCGCTGCTCCTGGCCATCGGCCGTGACCTACCGTTCTGGGCGTCGGTCGGTGCCGGCGTCGGAATGGCGCTGGCACTCGCGTTGGGTGTCGGCCTCGGCTTCGGTCTCGGTCGGCGGCGGGCGGGTCGACCACCACGGCTGGCAGGTCGACCACTGCGGCGGGTGGCGGTGGCCACCGTCGTGGTGCTGGCGGCGGCCGGTGCCGCCGTGCACCTCGCCGTCGGGCAGCCGGGGCTGCACGGCGAACGGCTGTTCGTGATGCTGCGGGAACAGGCCGATCTGTCCGACGTGCCGCGCGGCACCGGACCGCAGGCCCGCGACGAACGGGTCCGGACGGTCTTCCAACGGCTGGTCGACACCGCCGAGGCCAGCCAGGCCGACCTGCGCGACGATCTGGACCGGTGGGGGCTGTCCTACTCGCCGTACTACCTGGTCAACGCGATCGAGGTGGACGCCGGGCCGGCGCTGCGGCCCTGGCTGACCCGGCGGGACGACGTCGACCGGGTGCTGATCAGTCAGCAACTGCGGCCGCTGCCGGCCACGGTCGAGCCCGAACGGGGCGACCAGCCCGCTCCGCGTACCCCGCCGTGGAACATCACCATGCTCGGTGCCGAACGGGTCTGGACGGAGCTCGGTGTCGACGGCGCCGGCATCGTGGTCGGCGCCTCGGACTCCGGGGTGGACGGCGACCATCCGGCGCTCGCGGACGGGTTCCGGGGCGGCGACGACTCCTGGTTCGACCCGTGGAACGGCACCGGTACCCCGACCGACAACAACGGACACGGCACCCACACGCTCGGCTCGGCCGTCGGCGACACCTCGATCGGCGTCGCCCCGGGTGCGTCCTGGGTCGGCTGTGTCAACCTGGACCGCAACCTCGGCAACCCGGCACGCTACCTGGACTGCCTGCAGTTCATGCTGGCCCCGTTCCCGACCGGGGGCGACCCGTTCGCCGACGGGCGACCGGAACGCGCTCCGCACGTGCTCACCAACTCCTGGGGCTGCCCCGAGCTGGAAGGCTGCGACCTGAGTTCGCTGCGGCCGGCCTCCGAGGCGCTGGCCGCCGCCGGGCTGATGATGGTGGCCGCGGCCGGCAACACCGGCCCGTTCTGCAGCTCGGTCGATGACCCGCCGGCCCCGTACACCGATGTGCTGACCGTCGGCGCGGTAGACGCCGACCGGGAGGTTACCGACTTCTCCAGCCGGGGCCCGGCGCCGGACGGCACCGTCAAACCGGACCTGGTGGCACCGGGCGCCGACGTGCTGTCGGCGATGCCCGGCGGCGGGTACGCGGCGCTGGACGGTACGTCGATGGCGACCCCGCAGGTGGCCGGGGTGGTGGCGCTGCTGTGGTCGGCGCGACCGGAGCTGATTGGTGACCTGGACGGCACGGCGCGGATCCTGCGGCAGACCGCCGCCGAGGCCGGCCTCGGCGGCGGTGACAGCTGCGGTGACCCGGCGAACCTCACCGGCGCCGGTCTGGTCGACGCGTACGCGGCGGTGCAGGCCGCCCGGTCCGGCGGCTGATCGCCGCTGGGCCGGAGACGCCGCAGGGCGGTTACCGGGAAGCTGCCCGGTAACCGCCCTGCGGTTCTGTCGCTACTACGGCGTGGCTGGACTCAGAAGTCCATCTCGCCGCCGCCCGGCGCACCCGCCGGGGCCGGGGTCTTCTCCGGCTTGTCCGCCACCACGGCTTCGGTGGTCAGGAACAGCGCCGCGATCGACGAGGCGTTCTGCAGCGCCGACCGGGTCACCTTGGCCGGGTCGATGATGCCCGCTTGCAGCAGGTCCACGTAGTCGCCGTTGGCGGCGTTGAGGCCGTGGCCGGCCTCCAGGTTGCGGACCTTCTCCACCACGACGCCGCCTTCGAGGCCGGCGTTGACGGCAATCTGCCGCAGCGGGGCGTCCAGCGCGATCTTCACGATCTGCGCGCCGGTCGCCTCGTCGCCGACCAGGTCGAGCTTGTCGAAGGCGGTCTTGCCGGCCTGCACCAGAGCGACGCCACCACCGGGGACGATGCCCTCCTCGACGGCTGCCTTGGCGTTGCGCACCGCGTCCTCGATGCGGTGCTTGCGCTCCTTGAGCTCCACCTCGGTGGCCGCGCCGACCTTGATCACCGCGACGCCGCCGGCCAGCTTGGCCAGCCGCTCCTGCAGCTTCTCGCGGTCGTAGTCGGAGTCGCTCTTCTCGATCTCGGCCCGGATCTGGTTGACCCGGCCCTGGATCTGCTCGGCGTCGCCGGCACCGTCGACGACCGTGGTCTCGTCCTTGGTCACCTGGACCTTGCGGGCCCGGCCCAGCATGTCGATGGTCACCGCGTCGAGCTTCAGGCCGAGCTCCTCGCTGACGACCTGGCCGCCGGTGAGGATCGAGATGTCGGTCAGCATCGCCTTGCGGCGGTCACCGAAGCCGGGAGCCTTGACGGCAACCGACTTGAAGGTGCCGCGCACCTTGTTGACGATCAGGGTGGCCAGCGCCTCGCCCTCGACGTCCTCGGCGATGATCAGCAGCGGCTTGCCCGACTGCATGATCTTTTCCAGGATCGGGAGCAGGTCCTTGACCGAGGAGATCTTGCTGTTGACGATCAGGATGTAGGGGTCGTCGAGGACGGCCTCCATCCGCTCCGGGTCGGTCCAGAAGTAAGGCGAGATGTAGCCCTTGTCGAAGCGCATACCCTCGGTGAGCTCCAGCTCCAGGCCGAAGGTGTTGCTCTCCTCGACGGTGATGACGCCTTCCTTGCCGACCTTGTCCATCGCCTCGGCGATGATCTCGCCGACGCTGGCGTCTCCGGCGGAGATCGACGCGGTGGACGCGATCTGCTCCTTGGTCTCCACGTCCTTGGCGAGCTTGCTCAGCTCCTCCGCGACGTTGGCGACGGCGGCCTCGATGCCCCGCTTCAGGGCCATCGGGTTCGCGCCGGCCGCGACGTTGCGCAGGCCCTCGCGGACCAGGGCCTGGGCCAGGACGGTCGCCGTCGTCGTGCCGTCACCGGCCACGTCGTCGGTCTTCTTGGCGACCTCCTTGACCAGCTCGGCGCCGATCTTCTCGTACGGGTCCTCGAGCTCGATCTCCTTGGCGATGCTCACACCATCGTTGGTGATGGTGGGAGCGCCCCACTTCTTTTCGAGCACGACGTTGCGGCCCTTCGGGCCCAGCGTCACCTTGACGGCGTCGGCGAGGGTGTTCATGCCCCGCTCGAGACCGCGGCGCGCCTCTTCGTCGAACGCGATCATCTTGGCCATACGGCGTTGTCCTCCTGGACGCTCGCAGCACCGGAGCCGGTCAGCTCCGCCATGCCGCCTGCTCTACGCACCTTCGGACGTCGCTACCCAATGACAGTGACGTCCGCCGGCCGGGCCGGATAGCCCGCGACGACCGGCCATCTCCGTCACCCCGCGAAGCGGGACGACGGCGGTGGCCCCACCGCCCCGACCTTTGGCACTCCCGGTTGGCGAGTGCCAATCCTTGTTTAGCACTCTCCCCTGTCGAGTGCAAGCGAACAGCAACTTGCCGCCCGACGTACCCCTTCGGGCCGCACGGCCGCAGACGGCGGTCACGGTCAAGATCGGGTGGGCAGGATCGCCGGGCGGCGAAACGATGAAAGGCGCCGGCTCCACGAGGAGAACCGACGCCTTGCGGGTGCGCAGACCTGTGTCGAGCTATCAGCTACGTCGCCGTCCGGTCGGGCGGCCGCACCGGCCACCGGACGCGCAGTTGGCCAGCAGGGTGACCGCGCCGGCCAGCAGGGTGACTAGGCGATGACCCGGACCCTCTCCGCCTGAGGACCCTTCTGCCCCTGAGCGATCTCGAACTCGACGCGCTGCCCGTCGTCGAGCGCCTTGTAACCGTCCATCTCGATGGCGGAGAAGTGGACGAAGACGTCCTGACCCCCGTCGACCGCGATGAAACCGTAGCCCTTTTCGCTGTTGAACCACTTCACGGTGCCCTGTGCCACGGTGCACTTCCTCACTTCTGTCGTGCCGGGCCTCTGCCGGCCCTCTGACCGGCGTGTTCGCCGGCCGGAGCCACCGATCGGGACTCTCGTACGGGTTGCCCGAGTACAGCAGCCGGAATCGCACGCTACACGAGGTCTGACGGCACCGCACTATCCCAAAAGGGGACATCAACCCCCAGTCAAGTCTCCCTGGCACCACATTTCGTTGACCACGTGTGTCCCGTACACCGCAGAACGTGAAGCCCGGACGGCATCGCGCGCCTGGCAGCCGGGCCGCCCGACGGTCGGACCGCACCGCGCCCCGACGCGACCGCGTCCGCCAACGCCACCCGGCGGCCGCCGCCGTCGGGCTACTCATCGTGCTGTCGGCGTTCACCGGCGGCCTGCCCGGGGACGCCGGCAAACCACCGCCGCGCGAGCCGGGCTGGACCGTCGCCGACCAGGACCACGACCACCAGCAGCGCAGCGTGTTGCTGCGCGCCGGCCCGGTGCCGACACCGACCGACGGATTCTTCTCCTGGGCGGCGCTGAACCGGCGTACCGGGCTGATCACCGGGTCACCGAACTTCACCGCGCAGAGCGACACCATGTCGTTGATCAAGGTGTGGCTGGCTGCCGACGACCTGCGCCGCGCCGACGAGCAGGGCAACATGCTCCGGACACCCCAGCTGGCCCAGCTGTCGTCGATCATCCGGGACAGCGACAATCCCGGCGCGGACGCCACCTACGACCGGGTCGGTGGCCGGGAGTCCATCGAGCGGATGGTACGGCTCTGCGGGCTGACCGACTCGGCCCCGGAGCGCGACCGGTGGAGCAACACGGTCGTTTCCGCCCGCGATGTCACCAGGCTGGGGCGCTGCATCGCCGACGGACGGGCGGCCGGGCCGCAGTGGACGCCGTGGCTGCTGTCCGAGATGCGCGCCGTCCGCGGCGCAGGCGACTTCGGCCCACGGGACGCGCTCACCGCCGAGTACGCGGCCACCATCGCCATCAAGAACGGCTGGCTGCTGCGCGACGAGGACGGGCTCTGGCACATCAGCTGCCTCGCGATCGGGGAGACCTGGGTGATCGGCGCGCTGGCCCGCTACCCCGGGCGGCAGGGGCTCGACCACGGCATCGCCTACTGCCGGCAACTCGGCACGGCTTTGCTGCTGGTCGCGTGACCCCGTTGCCGGCGAGGGCGCGACCGTCGGCGGCTGGTGGCGTGACCGGTACGGGCCGGGCCGAAGGCGGGATTCCGGTTGTCTGCGAAGCCGCGCCGGGCGAGCATGCCGACGTGGAAACTGGGACCGGCCCCGCTCACGTCGTACCGCCGGTGGCCGCGGTCCGGCGGATCCGGGCCGACGACGCCGCCCGGATGCGCGCGCTGCGGCTGGAGATGCTCGCCGATTCGCCGCTGGCGTTCATCGAGCGGCTCGCCGACGCGGCGGCCCGTCCGCTGCACGAGTACGCCGAGCGGGCGGCCCGGTCCGCCGTCGGTGACCTGATCGCCCAGTTCGTGGCCGAGACCGGACCGGCCACCCCGGAAGCCGGCCCGGCACCGGCTGGCGAGCCGGCCGGCCGGCGGTTCGTGGCGCATGCGGGAGCGCACGTCTGGCGGGACGACGCGTCGGTGTCCGTCCTGTTCGCCGTCTACATCAGCCCGGCCTGGCGCGGCCGGAACCTGCTCGCCGAACTGGTCGACGCGGTCGCCGCCTGGTCACGCGCGACCGGTCGGCCGGAGCTGCTGCTGGAGGTGGTGGTCGGCAACGACCGGGCGGTACGGGCGTACCAGCGGCTCGGCTTCGCCGACACCGGCGTGCGTCTGCCACACCCGACCCGGCCGGACCTGACCGAGTTGCAGATGCGCCGGCCGGCGTGACCGGCCCGGCCAGCTGGCCGGGCCGGTCGGCATCCGTGGCGGGTCGGACGTGCCGGCGGGACTGGACGTTTCAGACGTGCCGGCGGGACTGGACGATCCGGAACCGGCCGGCGACGTACGCGCCGTCGGTCAACGCCGAGTTCGCCGCGGCGTTGGCACCGCTGGCGTGGAAGTCGGAGAAGGCGGCCGACTGGTTGACGAACACCCCGCCGGTGAGGTTCGCCGACAGGTGCACACCGACGTCCAGCGCGGCGGCCTCCACGTCGGCGAGCACCTGCTGGTCGGTCGAGTAGACGCCGGCGGTCAGCGCACCGCGGGCTGTGACCGTACGCCGGAATACTTCGACGCTGCGCGCGGTGGACCCGGTGGCGACGACGAAGCTGACCGGCCCGAACCACTCCCGGCCGTAGACGTCGTCGGCGTCCGCGCCCAGCTTGACGACCAGTGGGGTACGCACCACTGCGTTCGGGTACGCCGGGTGGCTGATCTCCCGCGACTCCAGCACCGGCTCGCCGAGCTTCGCCGCTGCGGCGAGCCGGTCGAGGACCGCGTCGTCGACGATCGCGCCGATGAGCTCGACCGCCCGCGCCGGATCGCCGGTCAGTTTGCCGATCGCGGCGGCGATGCCGGCGGCCACCTCGTCCGGGCTCTTGCGCCCCTGATCGGTTTCGATGCCGCCGGCCGGCACCAGGATGTTCTGCGGCGTGGTGCACATCTGTCCGCTATAGAGTGACAAGGAGAAGGCGATGTTGCGGCACATGCCGACAAAGTCCGCCGTGGAGTCGACGATGATCGTGTTGACGCCGGCCTTCTCGGTGTAGACGGTGGCGTGCCGGGCGTTGGCCTCCAACCAGTCGCCGTACTCGGTGGAGCCGGTGAAGTCGATGATCCGCACCTCGGGGCGGCCGGCGAGGACGGTCGCCAGCCGCTCGCCCGGCGCCTCAGCGGCGAGCTGCACCAGGTTGGGGTCGAAGCCGGCCTCGCTGAGCACCTCGCGGGCGTAGCGGACGGTGATCGCCAGCGGCAGCACCGCGCCGGGGTGTGGTTTGACCAGCACCGGGTTCCCGGTGACCAGGGAGGCGAACAGCCCCGGGTAGGAGTTCCAGGTCGGGAAGGTGTGGCAGCCGATCACCAGGGCGACGCCGCGCGGCACCACATGGAATGTCTTGGTCATCCGCAGCGGCTCGCCGCGGCCGGTCGGCTTCTCCCAGCCGGCGGTGCGCGGGTGGCGGGTCATCTCGGCGTACGCGTAGGCGATGGCTTCCAGGGCGCGGTCCAGCGCGTGCGCCCCGCCGGCCTGGAACGCCATCACGAACGCCTGACCGGTGGTGAACTGCACCGCGTTGGCCAGCTCGAAGCTGTGTTCGTGCAGCCGGGCGAGAATCTCCAGACAGACGCCGGCCCGACTGCGCGGTCCGGCGTCACGCCAGGCGGGCAGCGCGGCCTGGGCGGCGGTGATCAGCTGGTCGACGTCGGCGCGGGGGTACCGGACGCCGAGTTCGATGCCGAACGGGCTGTCGTCGGTGGCGACCGCTTCGCCGGTGGCGGTGGGCTGGTCGAGGGGGAAGTCCTTGCCCAGATAGGCGTGGAACGCCGCCGCGCCCTCGGCGGCGGCGTGTTCGCCGTAGATCCGCGGGCTCGGCGACTCGGGGTAGGCCGACCAGTAGTCGCGTTCGGCGATCGCGGTCAGCGCGCGGGCCAGGGTGTCGGCATGCGTGACGTACAGCGGGTGCGGGGTCTCCGTCATTCCGCCATCATGCCTCAGATGGTCTGCTGCCAGTTCTGCCAGATGTCGACCGCCCGGAAGCCGATCGCCTCGTTGATCGCGATCATGTGCTGGTTGCTGTCGGCGTTCCAGGTGTCGATCACCCGCAGCGCCGGTTCGTGGCGCAAGGTGAACCGCAGGTTCTCGATCTTGACGATGGTGCCCAGCCGGTGTCCGCGATGATCCGGGGCGACGATGGTGATCTGCTGGTAGGCGTGCCAGTCCGGTTCGGCTGGCCGGGTGATGTTGCTCCAGGCGACGATCCGGCCGCTGTCCAGATGCCGGGTCACCGTGTGGTAGCTGCGGGTGCGGGCCGCTTTTCGGGCCAGATCCGCTTCGTGGATCCGGTCGGCGTCGACGTTTTCCGGCTCCCACTCCAGGTCACCCATTGGCGAGTCGGTCACCATCCGCCCGTCCAGGTAGGCGAGATCGGCGCGGTACTCCTCCGGGCAGGGCCCGACCCAGGTCAGCAGCTCGTAGCCGGGGGCGCGGTGCCAGTACTCGGCGAGCATCACGTCGAGCGCCGGCTGGTCGACGGTGTCGATTTCGAGCCGACGGCGCGCCTCGACCAGGGCCGATTTGACCCCCATGGCGTGAGCGAAGGCGGTCGGCGCCGGATCGCGGGCGACGCCGCCGGGCATGGTGTCCGCCGAGTGCCCCATGATCCGGGTCCGGCCGGTCTCCCGGACCCGCCGCACGGCGTACGCGTACAGCGCTCGACCGATGCCGCGCCGCCGGTGCGCGGGGGCCACCTGGATGTCCACGCCGACGTTGTCGAGGTTGTCGAGCAACGGGAACTCCATGGCGACCAGCCCGACCGGTACGCCGTCCACACTGGCCAACGCGGCTTCGTACCGTACGCTGTGCCGCTGATGCCGCAGCAGGGCCTCGAACCACTGCCGGGGCGCCGGCGGCATGTCCGGGACAAAGCGGGCCGACCGCCTGATCTGGTACGCCTGCTCGAAGGCGGCCTCGTCGGCCGGATCCAGCGGGGTGATGGTGATGTCCATGCCGTCGAGCGTGACGGGGCCGGGCCAGCCGCGCGACCCAATTACCGGCCGGGGGACGTTGGTCGGGAGGACGCTCGCACAGCGCCTCCGGCGCCGCCGGTCGTTGGGACCCGGGGTTGAGATTGTTGCCAAGCTCGGTCGGGGCCCTTACGGCGAGTCGTCCTCCCGCACAGAGCATCCTGCGCCGTGCAAGTGCAGTCGTCAAGACCCCACCGGCGTATTTTCTCGACCTATGGCAAAACACTGACTACGGACCGCACATGAACATCGGCTGATCGGCGTACGCCGATCAGCCGATGCAGTGGAGGGTGTGCTGGTCAGAAGGTCAGCCGAGTAGTCCGGCCGCACGAACCGAACGCAACGACGGCTTCACCCGGTGAGTCGGGCCGACCTGCCCGGCGACCGCGTCGATGGTCTTCAGACCTTCGCCGGTGTTGTAGACGACCGTCTCGGCGGTCGGGTCCAGCTGTCCGCTGTCGACCAGCTTCTTCAGCACCGCCGTGGTTACCCCGCCGGCCGTCTCGGCGAACACCCCGGTGGTCCGGGCCAGCAGCCGGATCCCCTCCCGGATCTCGTCGTCGTCGGCGTAGTCCATCCAGCCACCGGTGCGCTGCACCGCCTCCAACGCGTACAGACCGGCGGCCGGGTCACCGATGTTGAGCGACTTGGCGATCCCGGTCGGCTTCACCGGCACGATCTGGTCGGTGTCGCGGTGCAGCGCGGTCGCGATCGGGTTACAGCCGGCGGACTGCGCGCCGAACACCCGCCAACCGTTCGCCGGCGCGTCGACCAGGCCGATCTCGACCAGCTCGGTGAACGCCTTGTCCACCTTGGTGAGCAGTTCCCCGCTGGCCATCGGAATCACCACCTGCTCGGGAATCCGCCAGCCGAGCTGCTCGGCCACCTCGTAGCCGAGCGTCTTGGACCCCTCCGCGTAGTACGGCCGCACGTTGACGTTGACGAACGCGGTGTCCTCGAACTCGTCGGTCTCCACCAGCTCGCTGCAGAGCCGGTTCACGTCGTCGTAGGAGCCGTCGATTGCGACCAGCTCACCGCCGTACACCGCGGTGGTGACGATCTTGCCGGGTTCCAGGTCGCCGGGGATGAAGACGATCGACGGTACGCCGGCGCGGGCGGCGTGCGCGGCGACCGAGTTGGCCAGGTTACCGGTGGAGGCGCAGGCAAACCGGGAGAAACCGAGCGTACGGGCGGCGGTGAGAGCGACGGAAACGACCCGGTCCTTGAACGAGTGGGTCGGGTTGGCGCTGTCGTCCTTGACCCACAGCGGCGCCCGGATGCCGAGCTCGGCGGCGAGCGCGGCGGCCGGGACGAGCGGGGTGAAGCCGGGATCCAGGCTGACCCGAGTGGCCGGATCCTGGCCAGCGGGCAGCAGCGGGGCGTACCGCCAGATGTTGGCCGGACCCGCCTCGATGTCGGCCCGGGTGACGCGAGCGAGAGCCGCCGGGTCGTAGCCGACCTCCAGCGGCCCGAAACACTCGTAGCAGGCGTGTTGCGCGGCGAGCGGGTACTCGGCACCGCAGCCGCGACAGACCAGGACACGGGCCGGGCTGGTGGTGCTCACCGGGGCGGAGTCAGGGCTGGTGGTGCTCGCGTCGATCAGCGACGTCATGGCGGCTGTCCTCTCATCTTTCCCTGCGCCGCGCGGTGCGACGGGGACGGAATTGGCACCTGCCCCGGCTGGCCGATTGCGACCGGCGCGACGGGTGGGGTGGTTGCCGGGGCTTCATCGGGCCGTGTCCCTCTGCCCCTCTGGATGAGGTATGAAGTTGTGTTCCCAGCGAGTGTACGGGCGCTGGTCGGACCGGGCACCCGGCGATCCCACGGTGTGAGCAAGCCCGCACCCGCCGCCACCGAAAGGCGCCCATGTGCGACCGGCCGTCACACCGGGCGGGCTCGGCGCAGCCAGTCCCAGGCCTGCCGCTCCGCCCCGGCGTGGAAGTGCCGCAGCTCGATCGGCGTCATTGCGCCCGAGGCCCGGGTCACCCACTCGGCCACCCGGTTGCCGCCGACCACCGCCGCCCGGTCGATGTCGGTCAGATGCTCCCGGGCGAACCGCAACCGGTCGTCGATCGCCGAGAGCTCCATACCCGGCAGGCTGTCGTCCGGCAGCCGGCCAAGGACCGAGACCGAGCCGTACTCGGCGATCGCCGCCCGCAGCTCCCGGTCCAGGTCGCGGTACTCCTGCTCGGTCAGTTTCCCGGCTACCTCGTAGCCGAGCACGTTCCCTTCCTGCCCGATCTTGGTGATCATCCCGTTCCTTCCCTGCCGCCGTCCGGATCCCGGATACCGCCCGGTCGTCGACCGACGCGGCCGTCCACTGCCGTTCCCGGATGGCGATCCCGCACACCTGCGAGTCGCCGTCGTCAGGTGAGCCCGCCGTCGTCAGCCGCCGCCCGTACCTGCGCGAGCACCTCGTCGAGCAGCGGTGGAGCCGCGGCGATCGTCGCGAACGAGTCGAGGCTGTGCGGCGTACCGTCGATGTCGACGACGGCGGCGCCCGCCTCCCGGGCGATCAACGTGCCGGCGGCCATGTCCCACGGCTTGTTCGACAGGGCGATCGACACATCGGTACGGCCGTCGGCCACCCAGACCAGGTCGATCGCGGCGGAGCCGAGCATCCGCACCCGTAGCGCGCCCCGGGCCATCCGCTGGGTGAGCGCTAGCCGGGCGGCGTTACGCTCTGCGGCTTCGTCGCCCACCGCGAAGTCACCGAGGTTGACCAACGCGTCGGGCAGCCGCGTCGTGCCCCGCACCCGGATCGGCCGGCCGTCGCGCCACGCGCCGCCGCCGAGGGTCGCGGTGTACCGGCTGCCCAGTAGCGGCAACTCGATCACCCCGACCACCGGACGCCGGTCCCGGACCAGGGCCAACGACACCCCGCAGAGCGGTACGCCGTGCGCGAAGTTGACCGTGCCGTCGACCGGATCCAGCACCCACTGGGGCCCGTCGCCGACCCCGGAGACGCCTTCCTCCTCGCCGAGGAACCCGACGTGCGGGGTGGCGTCGGCCAGGAAGGCACGCAGCTCCCGTTCGACAGCGAGATCCACTTCGGACGCGTAGTCCCGGTCGCCCTTGCCGGCCAGGTGTCCGGGCTCACGGGTACGGATCAGCTCGGCACCGCGTGCGGTGGCCTGTGTCGCGATTGTGAGCAGGTCGTCCAGGGCAAGCGAATCGTCAGCCATGCCGCCAACCCTAGACAGGCCACCAGCCCGGGACACACCGCCAACCGGGACAGCCGGTCGACGGCTGGTCAGAAGCTCGACGCGTACCCGCGGCTCGACTCGATCGCGCTCTGCGCGAGGGCGGCCGCTTCGGCCAGCTTCTGCTTGGCCTGCTCGACCTTGGCGATCGTCTCGGCCACCTGCGAATGGCTGGACCCGCTGGTGATCGCCCGCAGCGCGGCCCCGCTGGTGCTCAGCGCCTCCGCACTCGCCCGAATCGCCCCCACCTGCTGGCCGAGTTCGTCACCGAACCGGGCTACCCCTGCCTTGACCTCTTCGACCGAGCTCACGCCTGAACCCTCCCCATCGGACGACCACCGGACCGGTACGACGCTACCGGACGTGAACCATCGTCGAAGTCCACCGGCCGACCAATGCAATCACTAAGAGTAGTCATAGCGAGTCAAGATGTAGCAGCGGCGGACCCGCCGGAACGGCCGGTGGGCACCGGTCCCGGCCACCCACCGGCCGGCCGGTGCACCTTTCGATGATCACCGACGGCGACGATAAGGTAGGCCCGGCCGTGTGGGGCAGACCACGCTCAAAGGTCACGCTCGAGGTATGGAGTCGCTGTGGGACAGGGTCGCAATCAGGTAACCGCGCTGATCGAGTCGGATCACCGACGCCCGGTCCGGCCGGTACTACGGAGGCGGGACGTCGCCGCCTACACCGGGGCGACTGTCGAACACGCGCTGCGGCGGTTCATGCAGCTGGGTTCGGTCGGCGTTGACGACCGCGACACCGACCCGGGGCTGCCCCGGGTCGGTCGCCACTGACGAGCGCCGGAGCCGGCCCAGGTAGCCCGGCTGGTGAAGGCGACCGAGGGCGGCTGTACGGCGACCGCCCTCGGCCAAGCGTCACGACCCAGTCGGACTGACCGGCACCCGGTCCCAGGTCACCGGCAGACCCGCCGGCATCCAACAGCCACCCGGCGAGTGTTCCCGTGCCTAACAGCATCTCCACACAGGAACACTCGCGCGGTCCGGGTCGGCTACCGGGTCACTCCCAGCGAATCTTGACGCAGTTGCCGGTGGTGTAGCTGCCGTTGTCGTGCTGCGCCAGTTCGTGGGCAGAGTTCGCGATCCGGGCGCACACCTTCGGCTGGTCGCCGACCGCGTTGATGAACGCCGGGTCGTCGGTCCAGACCACCGACGGCTGCTTGGCCTCGACGTACCAGAATCCCTGCTGGCCGTCGGGGACGTGGCTGCCCATGATGTGGTCCGGCGGGTTGGTGCCGTCGCTGCCGTAGATGTGCAGGTGCCATCCGCCGTTGGTGGACGGCTGGTTCCCGCCGAACTCGGCCTCGTACTCCACGGTCAGTTTGCCGCCAGCGACCCGGGCCGAGGTGAGGCAGACCCAGGTCCAGTTGCTCTTGATCTCGTCAGTGCACTGTTCGTCGGCCGGAATGTCTGGGGTTTCCGGCTCCGGCTCGCCGGTCTGCTCCGGCTGCTGAGCCTGCGGCTGTTCCGCTCCGTCGTCCTGGTCCGGGCCGGGCGTGGCCAGGCCGCTGGCAACCTCTCGGCCGTCGTCGCCCTGTCCGCTGGTCAGCGCGTAGGTGACCCCGACGCCAGTGAGCAGCACCACCAACACGGCGGCGGCCACGATCAGCGGCCCCCGGCCACGCTTCGCCGACGACTTCTCCCCACCGCGTCGCCCCGGGGAGTCTTCAGTGCCGATGGAGTTCGCCGAAGCGAATGTCTCGGTACGGGACGGATAGCCGCTGCCGACGTCCGGGCTGCCGCGTCCGACGGAAGCAACGCCAGTGACGCCAGCCGGCGGCGGCGACGTGCGGTAGCCCGCTGCGGAGACCGGGGTGGTCGACGCGGTCGGCGGAACCGGCGCGGTCGACGGAACCGACGCGGTCGGCGGCACTCGGTAGGTGCCGGTCGCCGCAGCCGGCGGAGCCGGGATCGGGGTCGGGGTCGGGGTCGGGGCGGGCCCGGCCGGCATCGTCTGGCCGGTCAGCTCCGCTGCGGCCAGCCAGGCGGCACCGAGCGAGACAGAGTACTTGGGGTGTGCGTCCACCGCCACCGGCCGGCCCAGCTCGGAGCCGACCAGCTGGGAGACGATCGGCATCCGCGACGACCCACCGACCAGCAGCACCGAGTGCACCTGCTCCGGCGAGCAGCCAGCGGACCGTACGGCCCGGTGCAGCGCCTCGATCGAGCCGTGCAGCACCGGGCGGACCATCGCCTCGAGCTCGGAGCGGGTGAGCCGGATCTCGGTGGAGATGTTGGGCAGCAGCACCGGGATCGAGGTGTCGGTGTCCGACGACAGCGCCTCCTTGGCCTGAATGCACTCGTCGCGCAGCCGGGCGACGGCGGCGATCGCCGCCGGATCCTCCTCGTCGAGCTCCTCGAGTTTTCCGCCGAGCGTTGCCCGGACATGGTTGAACACCGCTGCGTCGAAGTCGATGCCGCCGAGTCGCTCGATGCCCTCCGGCTGGCCCATGATCTCGAAGCCGGTGGGGGTCTTGCGCAGCATCGCCGCGTCGAACGTCCCGCCACCCAGGTCGTAGACGGCGACGATGGAACCCGGCTCGATCCGCTGCTGCTCGGCGTAGTTGATCGCTGCGGCGGCGGGCTCGGTGGTGTAGGTCACCGGCACATCGAGGTTGGCCATCCGCACCGCTTGGCGGAGCAGGTCGAGCTTGTACGGCCCCCAGTTGGCCGGGTGCGAGACGCAGATCGCCGCAGGGAAGCTACCCTCTCGGCGGGCCACCTCCTCCACCACCGACCGTAGCAACCGGGACATCAACGCTTCGGCCGACTGCGGTACGCCGCCGAGCAGGATCGGGGTGGTGTCGCCGAGCCGCCGCTTGAACTCGCGGGCCACCCGCTGCGGCTCGGAGAGCCCACGACGGTGCGCCGCCTCGCCGGTGAGGAACGTCTCGTCCTGCCGTAGCAGCACCACGGATGGGATCGCGGAGCTCCGGCCGCCGAGTGAGACGGTCTCCACCCGGCCTTCCCGCCAGATCGCTGCCGCCGTGAACGTTGTGCCAAGGTCAATGCCGAGTGCGTACATCAGGGTTGCTCCGATGAAGTTTGTGGAGACAGGTATGGCCGGGTCTGGGTGGCCGACCGCCGGTGCGCCGCACACCACAGGGTCGGACAACTGCTGGAAACGGTAGTGGTACGAGGCGAGCGTCCGGCGGCGCCGCTGGGCCGGGGGGATCCCGCCGGGTACCCGGTCACCGGGGCCGCCGCTGGTCGGCGATGATGCCCTCGCAGGACCGAACCGCCACCCGGGCGGCCACGGCCAGCTCGTACGGGGTCATCGGGCTCTCGGCGCGCCGCTGCCAGCGGCCCAGCGCCTCGACCGCGCTCTCGGTCACCTCGGCGGTGGTCGCGTCGGCCGGCAGCCGCAGCCGCTGGTGCGCCGCCGCACCGGAGCCGCCGA
Organism: Micromonospora sp. LOL_013; assembly: GCF_048060315.1. Taxonomy (NCBI): domain Bacteria; kingdom Bacillati; phylum Actinomycetota; class Actinomycetes; order Micromonosporales; family Micromonosporaceae; genus Micromonospora; species Micromonospora sp. LOL_013. The sequence continues at coordinate 25,070 of NZ_JBHMIQ010000036.1, read as the reverse complement.
TCACCTGCTCGAGCTCGGCGACCACCGGGGCCTTGCCGGTGATCCACCCCGCCCGCAGGCTGGACAGTACGCGCAGCTCGTTGAACGGGTGCGCCGAGGCGATGATCTCCTCGACCGCGCCGGCCACCTGCTCACTGCCGGGTCGGACACAGACCCGGGTGACGTCGGAGAGCGCCAGCAGCGCCGACCGGGACTTGAGCACGTCCCGGCGCTCGAAGAACAGTGAGCCGAGGACCTCCCGCAGCTGGGTAAGCCCGCTGCGCTCGGTCAACTCCTGGGAGAGTTCGGTGGCGGTGGCCACGCCGTTGTGGCGCAGCATCGCGGCGGACAGTCGTAGACCAAACATGCCGAGCCGGGCCAGCAGCGCTTCCCGTTCGATCGTGGTCAGCCCGAGTTCGGGCATGTTCTGCACGAACCGGTCGGCGGAGAGCAGCAGCTGCTCGGCCTGGGCCACCGGCAGTTCGGCGACCCGGCGCAGCTGCGCGACCTCCACTTCGGTCAGCGTCGCGGCGGTCTCGGCGAGCAGGCCGGCGACCGGGACGACCGACTGCACCAGCCGTCGCACGTTCGCGTCGGTACTCAGCCGTTCGGCGATCCGCCGGGCGGACGCCATCGCGTCGAGCCGCCCGACGCCGATCTCGTCGGCCCGGGACAGGATGCCGATGGCGTTGACCGGGTTGGGCCGGGACACCTCCACGTCGTGGAAGGCCCGCAGGAAGTCGACGTCGTTGGAGTGCAGGTGGCGCATCAGGTAGACGACGGCGTCGGCCGGGGTCTCCTCCTCGTCCGGGACGAGTAGGTCCCAGGCGCGCCGGGAAGTTTGCTCGGAGAGCGAACCGATGCCGGGAGTGTCGATGAGCGTCACGTTGCGCAGTGCCTGCGACGGCCAGGTGATGTCCAGTTGCGCGACGTCGTCGACGGACAGATTGCCCAAATCGACGTCGATGGCGCCGTCCTCGCGGGTGAACCGGAGCTGGCGTGGCTCGCCCTCGGTGGGCGTCGCCAGCACCCGGTAGGTATGTCCGTCCTGGTACCAGGTGACGATCCGGGTGCACTCCCCGGCGTCGGTCGGGGCCAGCCGGTCACCGACCAGCGCGTTGAGCAAGGTGGACTTGCCCGCTTTGACCCGACCGGCGATCGCCACCCGCAGCGGCTCGTCGAGCCGGTCGCGGACGGTGCTGAGCCGCCGCTCGTACGCGGTGCCCCGGTAGACCTCGATGGCGTGGCCGAGCACGCTACGGGTCCGGTCGATCAGACTCATCTGGTCACCGCCGGTGACCGTAGCCTGGGGATATGGCTACAAACCAACTCGGACTCCACATTTTTCACACCGCTACTTCCTAGTCCGCCGGGGATGTGTCGTGTTGTCTCGCTCGTCGGAGTCGGCCATCGGTATCGGACCGACCCACGGATCCACCCGGGCAACTCTGTCGATCAACGAGTTGCTGACCGGCTGAACAGCCCAGCCGGGAGGCACAGCACAGCTGACCACGCGCACGTTCGGCGGCCGGCGGAACGCACGTACGGGATACGGCACACTCAGCGCCCAGGTCGGGCCGAGAGTACACGGTACACGCGTACGGGGTCAGGCCATGCGTCGGCCTGCGGAGCCGTCCGTACACTGCCTCACTGACACGGGCAAGGAGGGGCTGCACCGGTGACTGTCGTGGTGGGTGTGGACGGTTCCGGGCGATCGCGGCGGCTGGGCGAGATCGCCGCAGCCGCCGGCCGACCGGCCGTACGCGTGACGCCCGCGACAACCGACGACCTGCAGGTTCTTCTCGATCAGGCCCGAGCTGACGACGCCCTGGTCCTGGTCGACGACGCGCACCACCTGACCCCGGCAACCTTACGGTCACTGACCGTGGCTGCTCACGGCGGGGTGTCGATGGCGATCGCCCGGCGTCCCACGATCACCGGTCCGGAACTCGCCGACCTGGACGAGGCGGTCTCCGGGCAGGGCCCGGTCGAGCGGCTCGGCCCACTCGCACCGGCCGCCCTGGCCGAGCTGGCAAAGGAGGTCCTCGGCCGGCCGGCCACAGCAGAACACCTGGACGCGCTCCAGGTTGCCTCCGCCGGGCTGGCCGCCGTCGCCGTCGCGGTCGCCGCCGACCCGGCCGGTACGCCGCCCGCGCTGGTCGCCCGGCTACAGCGTCGATTCGCCGCCGCCGGACATGACGCCGCCGGACGCGATGTCGCCGGACGCGATGTCGCCGGGCTGGCCGCGGTCCTGGCACTCGACCTGGACCTGGCCGACGGCGTGGTCTGCGCCGCGACCGGCCTGGACCCGGCCGAGGCGGCCGCCACGATGCGGTCGCTGCGCGACGAGGGATTACTCACCCCCGACGGGGAACGGATGATCCCGGCGGTCGCCCGGGCGGTGCTGTTCGACCTGCCCCCGTCGGAGCGTCGTCGGCTGCACGAGACCGTGGCCACGGCACTGCTGGCCAGCGGTGCCGACCCAGTCCGCGCCGCCGGACAGCTACGCGCCGCGCGGGCCCGGACCCCGACCGCCGCCGACGTCTACCGGCAGGCCGGCGACCGGTTGCGGTTTACCGACCCGGGCAGCGCGCTGACCTGGTACGACGACGCGCTGGACGCCGGCGCCGAGCCGTCCACGGTGACCGCCGGACGGGCCGAGGCGGCCACCCTGCTGGGGGTGCCGGTCGACCTGGACGGGCCGGCTGCGGCACCGGCCGACACCGGCCGGATCGCGCTGGTCGCCGGGGCGGCGGCGGCGTACGACGGCCGCGCCGGTCGAGCGGCGGAGGCGTTGCTGGGCGCCGACGCTCCCGGCCCGGTCCTCGCGGTACCGGCCCTGGTGGTCACCGGTCAGCTGGCCGCCGCGCGGACGGCGGCGACCGGATCGGCTCCGCTACCGGTGCGGCGACTGGCCGACGCCGCGCTGGCGATGACGGATCCGGCGGCGGCGCTGCCGTTGCTGATCGAGGCCGCCGAGAGTTTCGAGAAGGCACCGCCCCCGGTTGCCGTACCGGACCTGCCGCACGCGGTCGGGGCGCTGGTCGCGGTGGTCGCCGGCGACTCCGCTACCGCCGAGCATCTGCTGGAGCGGGCGTCGACCAGCGGGGCCGGTGGTCCCGTCGCACTGGACCGGCACCGGACGTTGCTGGCCTGGGTCCGGATGCGTACCGGCCGGTACGACTCGGCCGTCGCCGAACTGCGCCGGCTGTCCGGTGCCATGCTGCCCGGCCGTGAACGGCTCACCTACGCCGGCCTCACCGCCGGGATCGCCCGCCGCAGCGGGGACATCGCCCAGCTGCGGACGGCCTGGTCCGTCGCCGAGCCGGTGCTGGCCCGGCGGGCCGTGGACCTGTCCCAGCTGGAAGTGGTCGAGGAACTACTGGTCGCCGCTGCCCGGCTGCGCCACCACCAGCGGATCGCACCGGTCCTGGCCGACCTGGCCGGCATCATCGACCAGCTGGGTCGACCGACGGCATGGACGGTGTCGCTGAGCTGGATCCGGTTGCAGATCGCGGTCGTGGGTGAGGAGCCGGCGGCGGCTGCGGCAGCGGCCGACGAGCTGGGTTCGCTCGACCCGGGCGGATTCCGGCAACAGGCGCAGTGCCGGGCCGCCGGCCGGTGGGCCGCCGTACTCGCCGGCGAGGTCGACCCGGACGCGGTGTTGGCCGACGCCGCCGAACTGGCCGCCGCCGAACTGCCCTGGGAGTCGTCCAGACTGATCGGCCAGGCAGCGGTCCGTACCACCGACGCGTCGGCCGCCCGCCGGCTCCTGGAACGAGCCCGGGAACTGTCCCGGATGGACCCGGTGCCGGACGAGTCGCGGCCGGGGGCCTCGCACGGTGGCCTGTCGGACCGGGAGGTCGAGGTGGCCCGGCTCGTGCTCGCCGGCCGGACCCACCGGGAGATCGGGACGCAACTCTTCCTGTCCCCCAAGACGGTCGAGCATCATGTGGCCCGGATCCGCGGCAAGTTGGGGGTTACCACCCGGGCCGAGATGGTCGCTACGCTGCGAAGTCTGCTCCCCGAGGAGTCCTGACTTGTCGGTTAGCTGACCTGAGCTTGGTGGCACCCCCCTAGACCCCAGAACCTGGCAGGGGGGAAGCCCCGATGCGAGGGGCGGGCGTCGACCCGCAGTCTTGTACCTGTCCGGCCGATCGGACGGACCAGAACCCCTACGAACCACGAATATCAGGAGACATCATGGCCGCGGTAGAAGTCACCCCGTTGATCGTCGAGAAGGTCAAGGCGCTGTTCGACAAGGTGTTCAGCAGCGAAGAAGAGACCGCCAAGTTCCTGGCCGACCCGGAGGGCGCGTTCGCCGCCAACGGGATCGAGGCGGAGACGCTCAACGAGCTCGACGTCGACCAGATCGTCAACGAGGCGGCGTTCGGCAGCAGCGAGGGATCCGGTGGGGGCGGCTTCGCCGGAGGTGGGGGCGGCGGGGGCGGCGGCTTCACCGGAGGGGGTAGCGGCGGGGGCGGGGGCTTCGCTGGCGGGGGGGCCGGTGGAGGCGCCGGAGGGGGCGGCGGCTTCACCGGAGGGGGCGGCGGCGCCGGTGGGGGCTTCGGCGCCGGCGCCGCCGCCAACGTACCGACCCCGGAGGTCGTGCAGCAGGTGACCCAGGTGACGCAGAACTTCACCAACCAGAACTTCATCGACAACTCGCAGACCTTCACCGACAACTCCACGGAGATTGACAACTCGGTGGACGTCGACGTGGACGGTCCGGTGCTGGGCGACATCGACGTCGACTCCGAGAACCTCAACCAGACCGGGGACGGCAACGTCGCCAACACCGGTGACGGGGACGTCAACGCGGCCACCGGCGACGGGGCGGTGGCGCAGCAGGGCGACGGCGACCAGGTCGCCGCGACCGGCGGGTCGGTAGCGGCCGGCGACGACGCGTTCGGCGTCACCGGCGACAACTCGTCGCTGGAGTTCGTCGACGGCGACAAGGTGATCGCCGACGATGGCGCGGTGGTCGGCACCGGCGGCGGCGACGTGCTCGGTGCGACCGGTGACGGCGCGTTCCTCGGCAACTCCGAGTCCGGCGACGTGGTCGGCAACACCGGCGACAACGCCGTCACCGCAGGCGACGACATCGACGGCGTGGTCAACACCGGGACCAACTCCGGCGTGATCGCCGATGGAGACGTCGACCGGACGGTGCTGGGCGACAACACCGGGATCGTCGCTGACGACGTCGACAAGGCCGTGGTCGGCGACAACAACCAGGCTGCCCAGTTCGACATCGACACCAGCGGGGCGGCCGGCGGCGACGCCAGCGGCACCGGTGGGGCCGGCGGCGTCGGTGGCGACGCCGACGCCGACGGGGGCAACGGCGGCGACGGCGGGACGGGTGCCGGCGTCGGTGCCGGCGTCGGTGTCGGGTTGCGAGGCAAGGGCGAAGGTAAGGGCGAGGGTGACGGCGAGGGCGGCGACGGCGGGGCCGGCGGGGCCGGCGGCACCGCGACCGGTGGCAGCGGTGCCGGTGGCGCCGGCACCGGCGGCAACGCCAGCGGCGGCGACGGCGGCGCGCTCGGGCCGATCAACATCAACTTCGGGGGCGGCAGCCAGCAGAACACCACCGACTCGAGGATCGAGGACTCGTCGCTGGCCTCCGGGGGCGACTCGGCCAGCACCCAGGACTCGTTCAACGACCAGTCCACCAACGACTCGTTCAACGACCAGTCGACCGACAACTCGGTGAACACCGACGACTCGTTCAACCAGGAGGACTCCTTCAACCAGGAGGACTCCTTCAACCAGGAGGACTCGTTCAACACGGAGGACTCGTTCAACAACACCGCCGAGGCGGACACCACTGCGGACCCGACCCTCGGGGCGTGACCGGACAACCACGGAGCGGGCCGGACGTCGCACGGCGTCCGGCCCGGTGAGCGCCAACATGGCGTGGCAGGTCCGGCCGGGGCCTGCCACGCCATGTTGGCGCTCGCACGTTTCCCCGCTGACCACCGCCTGCCGACACCAACCTCGATCGAGGAGCGACGTTGACCGCGAAAACGACACCCCCTGACGCTGACGGCACGCTGCAACGGGCGACACAGATCGTCGATCTCGCGGTACGCGCCTGCGAGGCGTACGACCGCCCCGACCTCGGTGGTCGGCTGGCCACCATCCGGCACACCCTGTCCGACCCGGTGGTGCACGTCGTGGTCGTCGGCGAGTTCAAACAGGGCAAGAGCTCACTGGTCAACGCGCTGGTCGGGACGAAGATCTGCCCGGTCGACGACGACGTGGCCACCGTCCTGCCGACCTACCTCCGGCACGGACCGCAGCCGTCGGCGCAACTGCTGTTCAGCGACGACCCCGCCCGGCGGGAGCCGCTGCCCATCGATCAGGTGCAGGATGTGGTTCTGGAACGGGCCACCGGCGGCGCCACCCCACCCGGGATCGCCGGGGTGGAGGTCCGGCTGCCGCGCAACATCCTGTCGAACGGCCTCGTCATGGTCGACACCCCGGGAGTCGGCGGTCTGGGCTCGGTCCACGCCGCAGCCAGCCTGGCCGCCGCGTCAATGGCCGACGCGCTGCTGTTCGTCACCGACGCTGCCCAGGAGTTGACCCGCAGCGAGCTGGACTTCCTGCGGCAGGCCCACGAGGTGTGCCCGACGGTGGTGTGCGTGATCACCAAGACGGACTTCTATCCGCACTGGCGGAAGATCCGGGACCTGGACGAGGGCCACCTGCGCCGCGAGGTCGAAATGCCGATCATCCCGGTGTCGTCCGCGCTGCGGCTGCGGGCAGTCGCCGGCAACGACAAGGAACTCAACGCCGAGTCCGGGTTCCCGGACCTGGTCAAGTTCGTGACACAGCGGGTGGCCGGTGGCGCGGCGACCCGGGTCGCCACACAGGCCGCCGCGTCGGTCGTCGGCATCTGCGAGCAGATGGAGAACCAGTTCAAGGCCGAGCACGCCGCGCTCGCCGACCCGGAGGCCGCCGCCACGGTGGTGGCCGAGCTCAACGCGGTGAAGCAGCGGGTCGAGTCGCTCAAAGCGGCCGCAGCGAAGTGGCAGCAGACGCTGAGCGACGGGATCTCCGATCTCAACGCCGACGTCGACTACGACCTGCGCGGCCGGCTCCGGCGCATCCTCGAAGAGGCCGACGCCGCGATCGAGGAGATCGACCCCGCTGACGCCTGGGACGAGACCGAACGCTGGCTGCAGGCCAGGGTGTCCAACGAACTGCTGGCCAACTACATGATGCTGCGTGACCGGGCGATGAGCCTGAGTGACGACGTGGCTCTGCACTTCCAGGAGGCCGCTGGCGAGGTGCTTCGCCACGTCGCGATCCCCGACCCGGTCCCGTTGGTCGGCACCGCACAGGTGGACCACAAGATCGAGCTGGCCAAGATGAAGCTTGGCAAGCAGGCGATGGTGGCGCTCAAGAGCGCCTACGGAGGCGCGCTCATGTTCGTCATGCTCGGCTCGTTGACCGGGATCGCGCTCGGCCCGATCGGTATCGGAATCGGGCTGGTGATGGGCCGCAAGGGCCTGCGCGAGGAGAAGAAGCGGCAACGCGTCAACCGGCAGAACCAGGCGAAGAACGCCGTCCGGCGGTACTGCGACGAGGTCAGTTTCGTGATGACCAAGGACTCCCGGGACACGCTGCGCCGGATTCAGCGCCAGCTCCGCGACCACTACAGCGCGCTGGCCGAGGAGTTGTCCCGGTCGAACGCCAAGGCGCTGGCCGCCGCGTCGGAGGCCGCTCAGCGGACCAAGGCCGAGCGGGAGAGCCGGCTCCGCGATCTGAACGCCGAGTTGGACCGGCTGCGTCAGCTACGCGAGCACGCCACCGCGATCGTCGGCGCCTGACGTCACATCGGACCGCAGGACATCGCCAGAGGGTCCACACCGGCTCGGCCCGGGTCGGCCACGCCGATCCGGTCAGCCGGCCCCGAGGTCGTCGATCTCTGCGACACCGTCCACCCCGGCGGTGCCCTCGGATATCGGCGGCAACGCCCACGGGTCACCGGACGGTAGCGGACCGTCCAGGAGATCCGCCGCGTCCGGTTGGCCGTCATGGCTGGCCGGTTCGGCGTCGTCCCCGGTCGGGCCGGCCGGGAATGGCTCGACCGTTGCCGGCTCACGATCGTCGACGGACGGGCCGTCGCCGCGGCCGAACGCCGCGTCCATCCCCGGTCCGGCCGCGAAACCCGGGTCGTCGAACCCGGCTGGGGTGTCGAACCCCGGACCGTCCGGCGGCGCCGCGTCGAGCCCCAGGCCGTCCAGGTCCGGGCCGTCGAACGCCGGATCATCCGGCATGGCAGCGTCGAACGCCGGGGCCGGAGCCGTGGCGAGCAGGTCGAGCGGCGAGGCCAGCTCATCCGGTACGGTGCCGTCGCCGCCGACCTGGCTGTGCGCCGTGACGAACGGGGCCAGATGTTCGGCCACCTCAGCCGGGGCGGTGTCCGCGAAGCTGACCACGGCCTGCGCCAGCAACTCCGGGGGAAGGTCCGCGTAGCCGTTGGCATCGAGCACGGCAGCGACGTCGCTGTGGGCTGCGGCGTCGCCGGGCAGCCCAGCGAAGATCTCGTGCAGGGATCGCGCCGGTGCCATGTGACCACTGTAAGAAGAGCACCACCCGGACCGGCAAGGGGGACATCCCCGCCCCGCCCCCTAACCCTGCGACGGTCAGGACGTGACGTCCTTGCGGGTGAACCGCCAGAACGCCAACGACAGGAAGACCGTGGCGTACGTCAACGCCGACACGCAGCCGCGTACCACGTCGTCGGTCTGCATCGGGGTCGACAGCAGCCCCAGCCAGGCGGTGCTGAAATGGGTCGGCAGGAAGTCCCGCAGCACGCCCAGCGCGGTGATCTGGTCCAGGATGCTGGACAGGATCCACAGCAGCACCGCGCCGCCGACCGCGCCGAGCGCCGCGTCGGTCGACACCGACAGCAGGAACGCCAGCGACGCCACGATCAGCAGCACCACCGCCAGGTAACCGAGGATGCCGAGCAGCCGCAGCGTGCCCTCCCCGGCCGGGATCTCGGCAGCCACCGTCGAACGCAGCGGCGACCAGCCGTACCGCAGGGTGCCGACCAACAGCGCGGTCGCGGCGAGGACCAGAACCGACAACCCGGAGTACGCCAACGCGGCGACCAGCTTCACCGCCAGCAGCCGGGCCCGGGGCACCGGCACGGCCAGCAGATAGCGCAGGCTCCCCCAGCTCGCCTCGCTGGCCACCGTATCGCCACAGAACAACGCCACCGCCACCACCAGCAGAAACGTCGACGACACGAAGATGGTGAACAGGGCGAAGTTCAACCCGCCGGTGGTGGCCAGCTCGACCAGGCTGGCGAACTCGCCGCCGCCGTTGTCGTCGTCACCGTCGTCGAACTCGAAGGCGATCAGCACGATCAACGGCAGCAGCACCATGAAACCCAGCGTCAGCTGAGTGCGACGGCGGGCCGCCTGGCGGCGTACCTCGGCCCAGAACGGCAAGGTGGCGCGAGCCCGGTAGCCGGCGGCGGCGCCGGACTGATCGACCGGCCGGTCCGGCTGCCGCACGTCCGATGATCCGACGGTAGCCATCAGCGGTCCCCGCTTCCCCGTGAGTTCTCGCCGACCAGGGCGAGGAATGCATCCTCCAGCCGGCGGCGGGGCACCACCCGGTCCACCGCCACCCCGGCCCGGACCAGCTCCGCGACCACCTCGCTGCGCGGCGTACCGTCGACGTCGACGATCAGTCCGCCGTTGTCGGCGGCGACGGTACGCACCCCGGCCAGCCGCTTCAGCACCGCTTCGGCGGCGGCCACGTCCGAGACGTCGAACTGCACGCTCGGCGAATCCCCGACGATGTCGTCGACCGGTCCGGCGGCCACGATCCGGCCCTTGTTGACCACCACCGCGTGGGTGCAGGTCTGCTCCACCTCGGCCAGCAGATGGCTGGAGACCAGCACCGCCCGCCCACCGGTGGCGTACCGCTTCAGCACCCGGCGCATCTCGGCGATCTGCGGCGGGTCCAGCCCGTCGGTCGGTTCGTCGAGCACCAGCAGCTCCGGCAGCCCGAGCATGGCCTGGGCGATGGCCAGCCGTTGGCGCATCCCATGGCTGTAGTTGCGGATCCTGCGGTGGACCGAATCCCCCAGCCCGGCAATCGCCAGGGCCTCGTCGAAGTGCGCGTCCGCCGCCGGGCGTCCGGTGGCCCGCCAGTACGCCCGGAGGTTGTCGATGCCGGACAGGTGCGGCAGGAACCCGGGCCCCTCGACGAGTGACCCGATCCGGGACAGCACCGGCGCGCCGGGCACCAGCCGGTGGCCGAAGACCAGGATCTCACCACGGGTCGGCTGGGTCAGCCCCATCAGCACCCGCAGGGTGGTGGTCTTGCCGGCACCGTTCGGCCCGAGCAGGCCGACGACCTGGCCGCGTTCGACGGTGAAGTCGACCCGCTCGACCGCGACGAACCCGTCGGCGTACTCCTTGCGCAGGTCCCGCACCACCAGCGGGGTCTGCGCGCGCGCGGCGTCGACGGTGTGGTCGGTGCGCCGCTGCCGCAGCCGCACCACGGCGAGGACCACGACCAGTCCGACGACGATCGCGGCGACCAGCCCGGCGAGCACCCAGCGCCACAGCGCTGCCGAGGTGGCAATCGGCTCACCGGCCACCTGCGGCAGGACGACCGGCGCGCGGTCGGTGCCCCCGGCCGCGGTGCCGTCGCCGACCGCGACCGTGTAGACGGTCGGCTCGACCGGGGTGGCGTACCCCTGGTCCGAGGTGGCGACCACGATCCGCAGCCGGTTGCCGGCCTCGAACCGGTGCACGATCGCCGGCAGGGTCACCTCGACCGGTTGCGCCTGCGCGATGTCCGCCGGCAGGCCGGTCAGCCGCACCGGCGCGACCAGCCCACCGGGCAGGCTCATCGCGCCGTCCGGGTCGACGTCGTACAGCTTGACGAACAGCACCGCCGCACCGGTCGGCGACGCGGCCCGGACGGTCACCGTCGGCGCGCCGACCACGTCGACCGGGTCGGCCAGCGGCGCCGAGTCGAAGTGGCTGTGCTGTCCGGGCAGTTCGCTGACCAGACCACCGGCCACGCCACCGAGCGCGCCGGCCAGCCCGCCGGCCATCGGCAGCGAGGAGACCGCCGCCGGGTTGCCGGCCGGTGGGTTGACGATCAACTGCGGCGGACCGTCGACGGTGACCGTCGTCGTTGCCGTGCCGGCGGTGCCGGGGTAGTCGGTGATCCGGTAGCCGGTGGCGACCAGTCCCCGGTCCATCGCGTCGAAGCCGGCGATCCGCGACCAGGTGAAGCTGCCGCCCGGGGCCTCGCCGTCCCCGGCGACGTGGTGGTCCAGCCACTGCGCGGTGAGGAACTTGACCCGGTCCTGGTCGGTCAGCGGACCGCTGCCACCGTCATGACCACCGGTGTACCAAGCGACCCGCACCGGGGTGCCGCTCGCGGCGATGCCCCGGGCGTTGGCGTCGGCCTGGGCCAGCGGGAACAGCGTGTCCGCCGTGCCCTGGATCAGCAGCGTCGGCGCGGTGATCCGGTCCAGCACCTGAGCCGGGCTGGACCGCTGCAGCAACGCCACCGCCGCTGGGTCCCCCCGGCCGGTGGTGGCGATCCGCAGGTACGCGGCGCACACGTCGGCGGCGAACCGCCCGCACTGCGGATCGGGCCCACCCGGATCCGCCGGCACACCCGGCCCGCCGGCGGGTGCCCCGGCGCTGCCGAAGAACAGCCCGGCCCAGCCCTTCTTGAACACCCCGTCGACCGGGTCACCGCCGGTCGACTCCGGCAGGAACGCACCGGCCAGGTCGTTCCAGGTGATCATCGGCACGATCGCGTTGACCCGGTCGTCGGCGGCGGCCAGCAGCAGCGCCAACGCGCCGCCGTACGAGCCGCCCACCACCCCGACCTGCGGGTCCCCGGCAGCGTCGGTACGCACCTCCGGGCGCTGCGCCAGCCAGTCGAGCAGCCGGGCGGCGTCGCGCACCTCGTGGTCGGGGCTGTTCAGGTGGATCTGTCCGCCGCTGGCCCCGAACCCGCGCGCCGAGTACGCCAGTACCGCGTACCCGAGGGTGGCCAGCTCCTCGGCGTCGGCGGCCACCGACTGCTTGGACCCGCCGAAGCCGTGGGCGAGCAGCACCGCCGGCACCGGATTGGCCGCCGAGGCCGTCTCCGGCAGGTAGAACGTGGTGTCCAGGTCGACCGGCTGGTCACCGTCCGGGCCGGAGCGGACCGTGAGCCGCTGCTCGGTCACCGCGTACGGCACCGACTCGGGCCAGACCGCCCAGGTGACCACGCCGGCGACCAGGGCGAGCGCGAGCAGCCCGCCGGTCAGCCGCCGCTGGTACGACCCGGGCAGGACCCGACGCAGCCGCGTGGACAAGGGAGTCGGCATGTGCCACACGGTACGGCCACCGTCCGCCGGCCAGCTGTGAACCCTCTCAGCCGCAGCGGTGGATAGGCTCGGCGGGTGGCCGACCCCGAACTGACCTTGACCGCGAGCCTGCGGCCCGCCGCGTTGGACGCCCGCCGGGGCATCGTCCGACTGCACCCGGAGGTGCTGGCCGCGCTCGGCGTCACCGCCGGCACGCCGGTGCGGCTGACCGGGCGACGCAGCACCGCCGGGGTCGCGGCCCGCGCCGAGGCCGGCGCCAGCCGCGCCCTGCTGTACGCCGACGACCTGACCCTGGGCAACCTCGGTGTCCGTGACGGCGGTCAGGTGACCGTGGCCCCGGCACCGGAGGTCGCCGCCCGCCGGCTGACCCTGGACGGACCGGTCGAGATCGCCGCGGTGGTCAGCCCGGAGATGCTGCGGCTGGCCCTGCTCGGCAAGGTGGTCACCGCCGGTGACGACGTGTCGCTGCTGCCGCAGGACGTCTTCTCCGACTCGGCGCACCGCGGCCTGATGGAGGCGGCCAGACGCAGCCTCGCCAACGTCGTCGGGTACGCCTGGACCAGCACCCTGCTGACGGTCGCCGACGCTGAGCCGGCCAACCTGGCCCGGACCGGGGACCCGGTGCTGGTCACGATGGACACCGTGGTGGCCTGGCGGCACGGGCCGGCCACCCACGGGTCGTCCGGGGAGGAGGTCCGCCCGGCCGGGCCGGTGTCGCCGGCACCGGCACCGGACTTCGTCGACGAGCCGGCACCCAACCTGGATGACCTGCCCGGCCTGCGGGCCCAGGCACACGAGCTGACTGAGCTGCTCGACCTCGGCTTCCACCACCGGGAGGTGCTGGACCGGCTGGGCACCACCGTGTCGCTCGGCGTACTGCTCAGCGGGCCGGCCGGGTCCGGCAAGTCGGCGCTGGTGCGTGCGGTCGCCGCCGACCTGGACGCCCGGGTGGAGACGCTCTGGGCGCCGGAGCTCGCCGCGCTCACCAACGACGCCGCGGCACAGCGGCTGCGTCGGGCCGCCGAGTCGGTACGCCGCGGCGACGCCGCAGTGCTACTGATCGCCGACGTGGACGCGGTCGCGCCCCGCGACGAGCCGGGTCCGTTGTCGACCGTGTTCCGGCAGGTGCTGGCCGAGACGGTGGCCGCCGGGGCGGCGGTGGTCTGCACCACCAGCCACCCGGAGGCGCTGGATCCCGGGCTACGCGGCCCGGACCTGCTCGCCGTGCAGGTCGCGGTGCCGCTGCCGGACGCCGCGATGCGTCGGGAACAGCTGGCCGTGCTGACCCGGGGCATGCCGTTGGAGGACGACGTCCGGCTCGACGACGTCGCCGGGCGTACCCCCGGGTTCGTCGCCGCCGACCTGGCCGCGCTGGCCCGCGAAGCCGGGGTACGGGCGGCGCTGCGGCAGAAGTCGGCGGAGGCGCCGATGGTGGCCGCTGCCGACTTCGAAGCCGCGCTGGAGGTGGTCCGGCCCACCTCGATGGCGACGTCCACTCTAGAGCTGGCGCGGGTGACACTGGACGACGTCGGCGACATGGCCCAGGTCAAGCAGATGCTGACCGAGTCGGTGCTCTGGCCGTTGACCTACCCGGACACCTTCGCCCGGTTGGGCGTGCAGCCGCCGCGCGGGGTGCTGCTCTACGGTCCGCCGGGCTGCGGCAAGACGTTCCTGGTGACCGCGCTGGCCGGCACCGGCAAGGCCAACGTGCTGTCGGTCAAGGGCGCCGAGCTGCTGTCGAAGTGGGTCGGGGAGAGCGAACGGGCGGTCCGCGAACTGTTTCGCCGGGCCCGCGAAGCAGCGCCGACCCTGGTGTTCCTGGACGAGGTGGACGCCCTGGCACCGATACGCGGGCAGGCGTCCGACGGCGGCACCACCGACCGGGTGGTCGCCGCGCTGCTCACCGAACTGGACGGGGTCGAGGCGCTGCGCAACGTCGTGGTGATCGGTGCGACGAACCGGCCGGACCTGGTCGACCCGGCCCTGCTACGGCCGGGCCGGTTGGAGCGGTTGGTGTACGTACCGCCGCCGGACGGTGCCGCGCGCACCGAGATCCTCAAGGCGGCGGCGAAGTCGGTGCCGCTCGCCGACGATGTGGAGCTGACCGAGCTCGCCGCGTCGTTGGACGGGTTCTCGGCGGCGGACTGCGCCGCGCTGGTCCGCGAGTCGGCGCTGGCCGCGATGCGGGAGTCATTGGAGGCATCATCGGTGACCGCCGCGCACGTCGCGGCGGCCCGGGACCGGATCCGGCCGTCGCTGGATCCGGCGCAGGTGGCCTGGCTGGCCGCGTACGCCGAACAGCAGTCCGCCCGGTAGGGGCACGTCGCGCCCTTGAAGTGCCGCTGCGCGCCAGACGCGCCGGCATACCCGGGTCAGCGCGCCCGGATCAGCCGGCCAGGTCAGTGGTGAACGCCTCGTCCAGCCAGAACCGGGCGTGCACCTGGCCCTGCTCGACCCCGATGATCGCGCCGCACCGCCGCAGCAGGTTGATCGCCGACCGGTTGGCCGGGGTGGTCCGGGCGATGACCAGGTGGGCACCGAGCCGGACCGCTTCGTCCAGCACCGCGCGTAGCGCGGCGGAGCCGACCCCCCGCCCACGGGCGGACCGGCCGAGCCAGATGCCGGTCTCCACGACGGAAGGGGTGTCGAGCCGGCTGAGCCGGATGCCGCCGACCACGTCCCCGCCGATGGTGACCGCGTAGACGATGGTGCCGGCGGGCCCGAACTGCCCGCCGCCGAAGTGGGACCGGTAGAACGTGCGAAAGGCGTCCCGGCGGGCGGCGGTCCAACCGGCCGGGCCGGGCACCGGCGGCATCACCTCACCCGGCTCGGCTTCGGCCACGGCGGCGGAGAGCAACGGCTCCAACAGGTCGTCGCTCATCGGGGTCAACCGCACGTCGTGCCGCACGGCGGTAGTCTCCCAGGCCGGTGCCGATTCCGCCTTACTCATTCCGCACCTCCCGTCTACCCAGCTACCGGCCCCTGGGACGGATACTTGCTCAGTTCCAGCGCTGCCGAAACGGCCTTCGGGACACCGGTCACCCGTCGACCGGCGGCCCCGGTCCAGCCCGCCAGCTGTTGTCCCAGCTCAGTACGCATCGACTGACCGGATCAGCCGGTATCGAAAAGGCAGAATATCGCCGTGGCGTCGTCGTGCCGCTTGTGACCGGTCGACGGATCCGGCTCGGCGGTCTCGGCGACCCGTACCTGGCGGATCAACTCGGCCGACCCGGCCTCGGCGAGCAGCTCCATCAGCTGCGGCCAGCTGTACAGCCCGAACCGTTCGACGGCCCGCGACGCCCCGTCACTGAGCAACGCCGCCCGGGTGATCCGGCCCGGTCCGGTCAGCGGCAGGGTGCCGCAGAGCGCCCGGTCGGCCGCAGCCGGGTCGGCGGCGGCCACCCAGTAGCCGTCCGGCTGGTTCATCCACTGCCGCTGCCACCGTACGGCCCGGTGGTAGCGGTGCCGCGGGTCGTCGGTGGCCGGCGGATCGTGCTGTCCGCGCAGCCTGGCCATGATCTCGGCCAACCGGTTGTCGGCCACCACGCCGACCTGCCCGGCGGCTTCGAACACCAGTGGACTGTCGCACAGCACCAGGTAGTCCAGGTGCCCACCGGAGCGGCGCAGCAGGCACACCGTGGCCGACGGGGTGCCCGGGTGGTCCACGTCGCAGGTGGCCGCGTGGTCGTCGCGGACCGCCCGGATGGCCTCGGCGAGCAACCCGGCCAGCGGCGCGGCCGGTGTAGCAGCGCTGGCCAACCCGAGCCGGGCGGCGAGCCGGCGCACGTACCAGGCCGGCCCGTGGCTACAGCCGGTGTCGAAGCCAGCCGGTGTGGTGGCACCGTCCAGCACACCGACCAGGTCGCCGTACTGCAGGATCTGGTCCTCGTTGTCCGATTGTCCGGGCGCGGCAACGGAACATGCGTCCACCCGCATGGTCGGCAGGCTGGTCGGCGGGACCGACGGCTGGCTTGTCACCGCCGGCACCGGAGTCGGTCGGGAATCACCCTGAGCATCTCTCACCAACTCTCGGAATCCAGTCCGTCACCGACGGTAGCTTGACCGGTAGGTGGGTGTCGAGGATCGCGGGCCGCGCGGCGCACGTGACAGCGGCGCCCGGGACACAGGGGGACCACAGATGTTGCGTCAACTGCACGAGAAGGGCCTGCGGGCCGAACACATGTACGTCGCCGGCATCGTCAGCATCGGGATATCGCTGACCAGTTGGGTGCTGTCCAAGCGGTTCGAGGCGGCGGGCGTCGACCGGGCTGACCGGTGGGGCATCTTCGTCGGCGAATGGGCACCGACGTTCATCGCGCTCGGCAACGGGCTCAAGATGTACGAGAAGTGACCGGCCGACACCGACTGGCCGGCCCTGGCCGGCCTGCCCCGGCGGCCCGGCTCAGCCGCGCCGGGCTCGCGACCGGGCGGCCCGAAGCCGGCGGAGCCGGGCCACCAGCACCGGTTCGACGGCCAGCGCGGCCGGGTTGTCCAGCAACTGGTTGAGCAGCTGGTAGTAGCGGGTGGCGGAGAGACCGAAGGTGTCCCGGATCGACTGTTCCTTGGCACCGGCGTGCTTCCACCACTGCCGTTCGAAATCGAGGATCCGCTGCTCACGCTCGGTCAGCCCGGTCGCGGCCGGGCCGGCGGCAGCCGTACCGCTGACGGTGTCGGCGCCGACCGGCACGGTGCCGGCGTCGGACCCGCCGGCGTCGACCGGCTCGGTGCCGGCGTCGTCGTACCCGTCGGCGTCGAGCGGCTCGCTGCGTTGCCGGGGAACGCCGGCCGTCGTCCGGGGGACCGACCCGGCGCCCGGTCCGGTCCGGGGTTCGTCAGCAGCCGGCACCTCACCAGGGTAATCGCCCACCCGACGGGTACGCATCCGCCGGTTTGCGCCGTCGGGTGTGTCGGGCTCAGCTGACGTCGCGCCGACGCACCGTCCACGCCGCGACGACCGACACCAGCAGCACCACCGCCGCCATCAGCACACCGGTGTGCATCCAGGTCAGTTCCATGGTCGGCGGTACGCAGCCGGGCTGCCCGCCGCAGGCCTGCCAGTTGGTCAGCTCGATCGACGAGTCCATCCAGGCGATCCAGTACACCGGCAGCAGCCATGCCTCGACGAAGGTCGCGTCGGTCACGTCGGCGAGGAAACTCAACGCGGACTGGCCCAGCACGAGTACGGCGAGGACGCCGCCGAGCGCCAACGCGGTGTGCCGGCCGATCGCGGCCAGCCCGAAGCCGACCGTGGCGGCCGCGACCACCAGCACCACCACCCGCAGCTCGGTCAACGCGATGGACCGCCAGGCGCCGGCGGTCATCTCGGCGGTCGAGCCGCGCCACACGGCGGTGGCCCAGAGCGCCGCCGTCCACAGCAGCACGGCGGGCACCGTCACCGCCAGTACGCCGGTCAGCAGCGCGGCCAGCTTGGTGAACAGGACACGGAGCCGGCGTGGCCGCCACAGCAGCAGGTTCATCATCCCGCCGGAGGTCCACTCGGCACCGATGAACGACGCCCCCGCCACGAAGAAGACCAGGGTCGACAGGGTGGCGAAGACGTACAGGGTGGCCGGAAACTCGCGGTGGAAGGTGAACGTCGCCGGCAGGTACGGCTCGGCCGGGTACATGTCCCGGGTCGGCGGCACGATGTCGGCACAGTTCGATGGGAAGCGGTTCGGGTCGGCGGCGCCGCTGGTCTGGCTGCGCTCGCATTCGGCCTGCCACTGCTCGGCCCATTCGACCCCGGCCCGGTACTCGGCCTCGGCGGTGCGCTCGGCTTCGGCGAACGCCGCCGGGCCGATCTTCTGGTTGCCGAGGAACGTCCCGACGGCGATCGCGACCAGCGCCAGCAGCACGGCGGCCACCAGGTAGCGGACGAAGCGTCGTTTGCCGAGGCGGCGCAGCTCGGCCCGGTACAGGTTCATCGCCCGGCTCCCGTCGGGTCGGCGGCGACCGTCTGCTCGGCGTCGGCGGCATGGCCGTCGTCGGCCGTCGGGGCGTCGTCGGCGGTCAGCTGGAGGAAGACACTTTCCAGGTCGGCGGTGACCGGGGTCAGTTCGCTGACGTACAGGCCGGCGGCGGCGAGGGTACGGGTCACCCGGGCCGGCTGGTCGACCCCGTGCACCACCAGGTGGTCGGCGTGCCGGGTGACGGTGACCGGCGGGCCGTCGGCGGCGGTGAGGGCCGTCTCGGCGGCCGGCAGGTCGGCGGCGGCTTCCAGGCGTACCCGCAGACCGCCGGCGGAGTGCGCGGCCAGCACCTCGGCGACCGGGCCGGCGGTGACCCGGCGGCCCCGCGAAATGATCGTCACCGAGTCGCAGATCACCTGGATTTCGCCGAGGATGTGGCTGGACAGCACCACGGTGGTGCCGGCGGCGACCAGGTCACGCATCAGGGTGCGCATCTCCCGGATGCCGGCCGGGTCGAGGCCGTTGGCCGGCTCGTCGAGGATCAGCAGCGCCGGTTCCTTCAGCAGCGCCGATGCGACGGCCAGCCGTTGACGCATGCCGAGCGAGTAGGTGCGGACCCGCTCGCCGGCCCGGTCGGCGAGGCCGACAAGGTCCAGCACCGCCGGCACCCGCTGCGGAGCAAGACCGCCCGCTTGGGCGAGCAGCGACAGGGTGTCCCGGGCGGTGAAGTGTGGGAAGAACTGTGGACTTTCCACGATGGCACCGACCCGGCCGATCACCGCCGGCAGCTGCTGCGGGACCGGCTGGCCGAGGATCGCCATCCGGCCGCCGTTCGGCGCGACCAGGCCGAGCAGGGTACGCAGTGTGGTGGTCTTGCCGGATCCGTTCGGGCCGAGGAAGCCGTGCACCTGGCCGGCCTCGACCCGCATGTCGAAGCCGTCGACGGCATGCCGGACCCCACGTCGACGGCTGCGGTAGGTCTTACGCAGCCCGGAGATTTCCAGTACGGCCGTCATCCGCCACCTCCGCCGCGTACCCGCCGTCAGAACAAGGACACACCATACGGGACAGACGGCTCAGGCGGTGACCACCGTCACGCCGAGTTCGCGGAAGACGGCGACCGTGCCGGGCTCGGCGCCGGAGTCGGTGATCAGGGTCTCCACCCGGTCGATCGGGCAGATCCGGGCGAAGGCGTGCCCGCCCAGCTTCGACCCGTCGGCGATGATCACCACCCGCTTGGCGCGGGCCACCATCAGCGCGTTCATCGACGCTTCGCCCTCGTGGTGGGCGGCGGCGCCGAGCTGCGGGTCGATCGCGTCGACGCCGAGCAGCGCGACGTCCAGGGTGACCTCCCGCAGCAGCGCGCCGCCGAGCGGCCCGACCAGCTCGAACGACTGCGGGCGGACCACCCCGCCGGCGACGACGATCTTCATCCGGGAGCGGACCAGCAGCTCGTTGGCGATGTTCAGCGCGTTGGTGACCACGGTCAGCTGGGCGCCGTCCGCGCTGGTGTTCAGATCCGGGCGTACGGCGAGCGCGCGGGCCACCTCGGTGGTGGTGGTGCCGCCGTTGAGCCCGACGACCATGCCGGGTTCGACGAGTGCGGCGGCGGCCGTGCCGATGCGCTGCTTCTCCGCCGAGTGCTTGGCGGTCTTGTAACGCAGCGGCAGGTCGTAGGAGACGCCGTTGGCGACCGCGCCGCCCCGGGTACGGGTGATCATCTGTTGCTGGGCGAGCTGGTCGAAGTCGCGGCGGATGGTGGCCTGGGAGACGTCGAGGCGGGTGGCGGCGTCCTCGACGGTGATCCGGCCGCTGTCGGTGAGCAGTTCCAGCAGAGCGTTCCACCGTGCGTACCGATCCATGCCGCCCCTTCCCACGCCTCGCTGCTACCGCGCCTCGCTGCTTACCACGTCCAGCTGCGCAGATGGTGACCAGTTTGCTGCACACTAGTGCGCGAAACGCCCGGTAGCAAAACCTCCGTCTGCGCGATCGGGCATCACCCCAGCCCGGTTGTTGCCACCCGGTCACGAGAACGCGCACAATGACGCGCGAAAAGGTGCCAGTTCGAGCCCGAACGAGCACCGCTGCTTGTCGTCAGCGAGGAGTGTCGCGATGAGCTACGTCGACGCCGAGATCGCCAGCCAGCCGGAGTGCTGGCGCCGGGCGGCCGCACAGGCCGCCGACACCCCCGCACCGGCGCTGCCCAGCCCCGGCGAGCGGGTCGCCGTGGTCGGCTGCGGCACCTCCTGGTTCATGGCGATGGCGTACGCCGGGCTGCGGGAACGCGCCGGCCACGGTGAAACCGACGCCTTCCAGGCCTCCGAGTTCCCCACCGGCCGGCACTACGACCGGATCATCGCGATCAGCCGCTCCGGCACCACCACCGAGATCACCGACCTGCTCGCCGCCGTCGACGACCCGCAGCGCACCACGGTGCTCGTCGGCGACCCCGGCTCCCCCGCCGCTCAGCTCGCCGGCCACGTCGTCGCCCTGCCGTACGCCGACGAACGGTCTGTGGTGCAGACCCGCTTCGCCACCAGCGTGCTGGCGCTGCTGCGGGCCCACCTCGGCGCGGACGTCGCGGCGATCGCCGCCGACGCCGAGGTCGCCGTCCGGGCCCGGCTGCCGATCGACCCGGCGCTGATCGACCAGGCCACCTTCCTCGGCCGGGGCTGGACCGTCGGCCTGGCCCACGAGGCGGCGCTGAAGTGCCGCGAGGCCGCCATCTTCTGGTCCGAGGCGTACCCGGCGATGGACTACCGGCACGGGCCGATCGCGATTGCCGGGCCGGGCCGGATGGTGTGGGCGTTCGGCGAGATCCCCGACCACCTGGCCGACGACGTGGCGGCGACCGGCGCGGCGTTCGTGCACAGCCGGACCAACGGCGTGTACGCCGTCCTCGACCGGTGGGCCGCCGGCCGCCGCCCGCTCGACCCGATGGCCGACCTGATCCTCGCCCAGCGGTTCGCGGTGGCCCTCGCTGCCAGCCGGGGCCTCGACCCGGACAACCCGCGCCACCTGACCCGGTCGGTCGTGCTGACGTGACCCTGGCCGGCGGAGTCGACCCGACACCGCCGGGGCCGTCCGACGAGGTCGTCATCGCGTTGGACGTCGGCGGCACCGGCATCAAGAGCGCCCTGGTCGGGCTGACCGACCGGGCGGTACGGCACACCGAGCGGCGCCCGACCGCGGCGGCCCGGGGGCCGGCCGCCGTCGTCGACACCATCTGCGACCTCGCCGGGCAGCTCGCCGACACCGCCCGCGCCGACGGGCTCACCCCGGTCGCGGTCGGCGTCGCCGTACCCGGGGTCGTCGACGAGTCGGCCGGCGTCGCGGTCTGGTCGGCCAACGTCGGCTTCCGCGACGTACCGCTGCGTGACCTGGTGGCCGCCCGGGTCGGGCTGCCGACGGCGCTCGGCCACGACGTACGGGCCGGCGGGGTCGCCGAGGCCCGGATCGGCGCCGGCCAGGGCAGCCGGCACGTGCTGTTCGTGGCGATCGGCACCGGCATCGCGGCCGCCGCCGTCGTTGACGGCACCGGCTACCCCGGCGCGCACGGCGCGGCCGGCGAACTCGGCCACGTGGTGGTCCGCCCCGACGGGCCGGCCTGCGACTGCCGGCAGACCGGCTGCCTGGAGGCGGTCGCGTCGGCGTCGGCGATCACCCGCCGGTACGCCGACCGGGCCGGCCGCCGCACCGGCGGCGCCGCCGAAGTGGCCCGGCTGGCCGCCGCCGGCGACCCGACCGCCGGCCGGATCTGGGCCGACGCGGTCGACGCGCTCGCCGACGGCCTGCTGATCGGGCAGGCGATGTTCGACCCCGAGCTGGTGGTGCTGGGCGGTGGGCTGGCCGAGGCCGGCGACCAGCTGCTCGCCCCGCTGGACGCCGCCGTGCGCCGCCGGGCCACCTTCCACCGGCTGCCCCGGCTGGTCCAGGCCGCGCTCGGCGACGAGGCCGGCTGCCTCGGTGCCGCGCTGCTCGCGTCGGACCTGCTCGCGTCGGACCTGCTCGCGTCGGACCTGGTCGAGCGGGCCGCCGAGCCGGTCGAGCGGGCCGCCCGATGAGGGTCGAGGGCCGGCTGGTCACCCCCGACGGGGTACGCGAGCACGGCCGCCTGACCATCGACGGCGACACGATCACCGAGGTGGCGACGACCGGCGGCGGCCGGGCCGGGGTACACGCGTCGGCGTCGGGCTGGACCGTGCCGGGCTTCGTCGACATCCACAACCACGGCGGCGGCGGACACACCTTCACCACCGGCGACCCCGACTCGGCCCGCCGGGCCGCCGCCTTCCACCTGGCCCACGGCACCACAAGCCTGCTGGCCAGCCTGGTCAGCTCGCCGGTCGAGCTGATGCGCGACGCCGTCACCCGGTACGCCCCGCTGGTCGCCGACGGCACCCTCGCCGGGCTGCACTTCGAAGGCCCCTACCTGTCGGTCGTACGGTGCGGGGCGCAGAACCCGGCGTACCTGCGCGACCCGGAGCCGGCCGAACTGGCCGGGCTGCTCGACCTCGGCGACGGCGTGATCCGGATGGTCACCGTGGCCCCGGAGCGGGCCGGTGCGCTGGCCGCGATCGCCCGGCTGGTCGACGCCGGGGTGGTCGCCGCGATCGGCCACACCGACGCCGGCTACGACCAGACCCGGGCGGCGATCGACGCCGGAGCCACCGCCGGTACGCACCTGTTCAACGGCATGCGGCCACCGCACCACCGCGAACCCGGCCCGGTGTTCGCCCTGCTCGGCGACGACCGGGTCACCTGTGAACTGATCGCCGACGGGGTGCACCTGCACGACGGCACCCTCACCTTCGCCACGTCGGTCGGCGGCCCCGGTCGGACCGCGCTGGTCACCGACGCGATGGCCGCCGCCGGCATGCCCGACGGCGCGTACGAACTCGGCGGGCAGGCGGTGACGGTGTCCGGCTCCGTCGCCCGGTTGGCCCGCGACGGGTCGATCGCCGGCAGCACGCTGACCATGGACGCGGCGCTGCGCCGGGCGGTCGCCGCCGGCATCGACATCGTCGACGCCGTACGGATGGCAGCCACCACCCCGGCGGCGACGATCGGCCTGGCCGGCACGGTCGGCGCGATCGCCCCCGGGCACCGGGCCGACCTGGTCGAGCTCGACGACAACCTGCGGGTACGCCGAGTGATGCGCGCCGGCGTCTGGCAGTGAGCCACGGTCACCGGCTGGTCAGAATGCTGGTGGGCGGCAGTCGATAGCCGATTTGCTGGCCGTAGGTCATCAGGGGGCGCAGGGTCGGCAGCAGGGTGGTGGTCTCCGAACGCCAGTGGTGTCCCCGGTTACCGTCGAGTCGGCGGTGCCGGGCGGATGTCGTCTGCCGCAGCCGTAGGGCGCGCAGTCGCTGGGACGCCGTGGACCGGCCGGAGCGCAAGTCGAGCCAGCGCAGCCACCAGTCACGCAGTACGTCGATGATCAATTTTGTTCTCCCTGGTCAACAGTCACGTCGCGGTGCGTTTGGGAAATCGGTAAAGTCCGTGGCGCTGGACGAAGATCTCCCGCCGATCGATGGCGTTGCCGTGGCGATCCATCACGTAGCCGGTGAGCCAGATCCAGCCGTCGTACGTCCACTTCCGATCCACCGCGATCACCCGGAATCGGATGCCGCGGTCGTCGGCGAACTGGACGCTCGCCTCCCGCCCGATCAGCAGCACATCTCCTGGGCTCGGTTCCGGGGTCCGGAGCAGCCGGTTGTTCACCGGGTCACCCGTCGCCACATGGCCTTTCCACGCCGTCGGCGCCTCGCTCCATCGGCCAGGTGGCGCATCCGCAGCTGGGGCACCATCTGGACTTCACTCGGAACGACCACAGCCCCGCGCAGAAGCCGAGCAGCGCCGCCCCGACGAACGCGCCGACGCCTAGCATCGAGACTTCCAGATGGGTTGAATTGGCGTGAGGATCATGACCACCTCGTCTTCTCGTAGGTGTCGATCCACTCAGGTTCGCGCCAAGGACCGAGTGAGTACGGACCTCCTGTCCAACGCGCAACCCTTGCGGACGACTGCTCGCTGACGAGGTCCACTCTCGCCGGAGGGGAAGCCACAGCGTCACAACGCACTTTGCACGTCTAGGGACGTCCTGGTTAGGATAAAGTCGTCCCTCGAAGGGTTGCGAAGGGGTAGTCATGGCGAACGGCCGTCTACGGGAAGCCATCCTGAACGCCGGCCTGACACCGCTGAGTTTGGCTGAACGTGTCGGAGTCAGCCCCAAGACGGCCGAGCGGTGGATAACGCTCAACCGTGTCCCCTACCCACGACACCGACACGCCATCGCCGGCCTGCTGAAAGAGCGTGAGTCGTACCTCTGGCCCAACGCCGCATCACCCGAGCGCGTCGCACGGGTGGCGGAATCCGAGGTCGTGCACGTCTACTCCCGCCGGTCCGCCGTGCCGTACGACCTGTGGCGGCGACTGATCGAGCAGTCCAGCGAACGAATCGGCATTCTCGTCTACGCCGGCCTGTTCCTACCGGAACTGGTGCCTACCCTGATCCGAGACCTGCAAGAAAGGGCGCTAGCCGGTGTCGACGTCCGACTACTCCTCGGCAACCCGGAGTCGGAGGCCGTGGCCCAGCGAGGAGCCGAGGAGGGGATCGGCGACGCAATAGCGGGCAAGGTGCGCAACGTGATGGCCTTTTACAATCAGCTCCAGGACGTGCCAGGTGTACATGCCCGGTTCCACAGCACGACTCTCTACAACTCGATCTACCGGTTTGACAACGAGATGCTTGAGGCTTATTCAGCAGGGCCCCGATAACCCACAGTGGACCCCCCGATAAATGAGACGGCC
>NZ_JBHMIQ010000035.1:0-75060 GCF_048060315.1 Micromonospora sp. LOL_013 | reverse complement strand
ACTGTCACGCTCCGTTCCGTGGGAGCCCGGAGGTGAGATCCCTCCGGGCGACCCGACCCTGGGTGTAGGCCCAGCCGGCCGTCACTGAGGCCCACGGGCACGGCAAAGTCGGAGAGTGTGCGGCTGAGGACTCCGCGTTGAGGTCCGGAGTGGATTTGACGAAACGGGCACGGCTCCGGTGATCTCGAGGTTGTCTACGCCTTCGGATCACCTTGTGGAGTACCGTGCCCGCGCCTGCATCATTGCTGACCAGCGCTGTTCAAGGCCAGTCGGATGAGAGGACACGGCCTGTCCTGTTGGGCCGTGACGGGCAGGAAAGCCTGGTGGCGGCGTTGTCGCGGGTTCCCGATCCGCGAGACGCGCGGGGTGTCCGGCATCGGCTTCCGACGGTGGTCGGGTTGGCCCTCGCCGCGGTCCTGGCCGGAAGTGCGTCGGTGTACGCGGTCGGGCAGTGGATCGCCGGATGTTCGCAGAAGACGTTGAGGCGTTCGGTGCCCGGGTGGACCCGGTGACCGGCCGGTACGTCGGCCCGGACGAGAAGACGGTGCGGGGTTGTGTGCCCGACTCGACGGTGACGCGTTGGACGCCGCCGTGGGCCGCTGGCCAGCGACACCGCCGCGCCAGCGCGCGGGACCGTCACCGGCCACGGTTGCCGCAGGTCGCGGTGGACGGCAAGACCAGCCGGGGCGCGCGGACCCGCGACCGGGCGGCGCCGCATCTGCTGGCCGCGCTCACCTGCGCCGGGGTGGTCCTCGCCCAGTGTCAGGTCCCGGGCAGGAGCAACGGGATCGCCGCGTTCACCGGGCTGTTGACGCCGTTGGACCTCGCTGATCACGTGGTGACCGCCGACGCGATGCAGACGCAGCGCAAGCATGCCCGCTGGCTGCGGGAGGTCAAGGAGGCGCATTTCGTGTTCCCGGTGCTCGACAACCAGCCGACCCTGTTCGACCGGCTCGACGCGCTGGACTGGGCCGGGGTGCCGGTCACCGGGCGCAGTGTGGATGACGACCGGGGCCGCCACGAGGTACGTACCGTCCAGGTCATGCCCGCCCCGCCGGATCTGAACTTTCCGCACGTCGCGCAGGTGTTCCTGATCGAGCGCGCCGTCACCGTGAAGGGCCGTACCAGCTACCAGGCGATGCTGTATGTCACCAGCCTCACCGCCGGACAGGACGACGCCGCTGATCTGCTGGCCTACGTCCGTCAGCACTGGGGAATCGAGGTCCTCCACTGGGTGAGGGATGTGACCTTCCGGGAGGACGCTTCCCGGATCCGTACCGGCAACGCGCCGCGCGTCATGGCGACCCTACGGAACGTGTCGGTCAGCCTCCTGGGAATCCACGACACCACCAACATCGCCGCCGCCCTGCGCTACAACGCCCGCAACAACAGCCGAATCCTCAAACTCCTACAGCTCCAACCAGCCTAAACACCAACCCGGCCGACTTTGCCGTGCCCGTGTCACTGAGGCCTCAGACCAGTAGCCGGCGCTGGCGTACCTCGTTTGCGTCTGGCTGGCCATGGCTGCGGTGGAGCTGTGGTAGTTCAGGTTGTGCTTGTAGTTGGAGTAGCACCTCTTTAGGGCGCCGTCAGCCGAGGTGCCGTGGCACCAGTCGCCGCCTCCGGCGCTTTCGCAGGCCTGGATGGAAATTCCACCGTTCGACTCGGCTCCGCCGCCAGAGGCGGCCTGAGCCCCGTCAGCAGTCCCCGCGATTACGAGGAAGGCCATCGAGACGCCGGCAGCCAACCGCGATGCTCGAACCTTGAGGGGTGTGCTAATTGTGGACATCGTCAACTTTCCTCCCGTGTTTGACGACCTCGGCCCGAATTACTAAACCCTGTTATACAGATTGTCAGATGTAAATGCACGAGTCAGGTGGTTTTGTTGGGATTGTAGGGTCGTGGTTGGTAATCATTTTTCGTTGACTGACTTTGTCCGCCTAGTCGCTGCAGCCGTCATGTGAGCAGTTGCTGTCCTACCGTCGTTCTGCAGGAGATAGCGACGGCCGTTTAGGATCGTGGATCATGGTGTGAGTCCGAGGATGGCGAACGGTCTGGCCGATCATTCGAATCGGGTGACTGTGAGTCCGGTCTTTTTGCGCGCCGTGCGGAAAGTGCCAACCGCGGCAGCCGCAGCGAGCAGGAGGCTGGCAGCCAACGCATGGTAGTAGGATGCCTCGGGCCAGGAGATCGTGCGGTTGCCTTCGGTGAGTCCGGCCAGGATCGACCATGCGACAAGGAATCCAAGGCCGATACAGAGGGCGAAGACCGTTGCCAGTGGCAGTGCGGCCTCGGCCAGGACGATGCGGCGCACTGTCGACACCGGCATTCCCATGAGGCGAAGCAGGCCCAGCACGCGTTTGCGGTCGAGGATGGCGGCGATGGTGGAAACTGCTAGCGACACCGCAGAGATCAGGGTCGCCACCAGGATGCCGAGATTGGCCAGACTTGCGTAGCGATTGGCCCACGTCTGTAGGGTTGACGACGCCTGTTCGGAACGGGTGCTGGGCGGCAGCGATAGCTTCACACCGCTGAGCAGAATGGCGGTGCGAGCGCGTTCGATCGTGCTGGTCGTGCCGTCGGTGGCGACCAGTAGTGCCGCCGGCGCGGTGCCGGGCGAGGTTCCTGGTGCCACCTGCGGCGTGCCGCCGTTGAGGTAATCGGAATGAACGTGGACATACCTGGCGCCTTCAGGCACCGGCAGCCCCAACGCGGCGGCGTCGGACGCGGTGACAATGATGCCCTCATCAGGATGGTAGTAAGCGACCACCGCCCCGGTGACACCGGTGACTTGGGCAACCTGGGAAGCCGCTGCCGTCGAGGACTTCGCGGAGTCCGGCGGGCCGCCCAGGCGAGCTACCACGGTGGTCAGCGGCAGCAAGCCGGGGCCGTCACCAGGCGCCGATTCGGCTGCCACGGCGGTGATGGCCGCCGAGAACACCGACACCATGAAGACTGCGGCGACCAATCCGCTGACAGCCCGGAAGGTGGCCCGCGGGTGCTGGCGGATGCGGTTCATCGCGATGACACCGGCGGGGCTACGCGCCGCGCTGGCCCCGAGGCGGGCCACCCAGAAGGTGAGTACCGGCCCCGAGGTAATCAGCCCGATCGAGATCAGGATGAACCCCATGATGAGGATGATGTCTGTCGCCGGCAGCGGTGAGTGTATCAGCGCCGCGACGGTGGCGCTGAGCATTGTGACAATGCCGGCGAAAAGTGGCAGCACGCCCAGCACGCTGGGGCGCCGCTCAGACTGTTCGCGGGTCACCCCGAGCGGACCGATCCCGGCCGACGCCGTGCGCCACCATGCCACCGCGGTGGACACCGCTACCACACCGGCCACGACCACGATCACCGTTACCGGTGCCACCGTCAGGTCGGCGTGGAAGAAGCGGCCGTCGCCCACCCGCATCTGTGCGGCGACCGGAATGAGCAGCCACGCCAGGATCGCGCCCGCGATGGCGCCGACAAGACTGGTCGCCCCGATCTCCGCCGCAGCGATGTCGGCGACCCGGCGCGGTGTCGCTCCGATGAGGCGCAGTGCGGCGAAACGTTCGGCGCGCGCCGCAGCGCCGAGCCGGGTAACAATTCCCACCAGTACCAGCACCGGAAGCAGGATGGCGATGGCGCCGATGATGGCCACTGTGCGATAGCCGATGCTGGGAAACGCCGACCCGCCGAACCGCTCGACCGCCCACACACCGATGGTGGCATCGCTTGAATAGCTGGCCGCCCGGCCGGGGTCGAGGTCGCCGGCTGCCAAGCCGACCACGACCACCAGCGAGTCGGGGCTGGCTAGCGCGGTATCGGCAATGACGCCTGCCCGAGTACCGTAGCGGGCGCCCAGCTGGTCGGCCGGGTGTGCGTCGATGAGCGCTATCAACGCAGGTGACGCGTAGTAGGTGCCGATCGCGGGTGGGTGACCGATGCCGGGTACGACCACCGCCGAGCTCGGCGTGGAGGCGATGTCCACCCTGGAAATCGTGCGGCCTGCGAAATAGTCAGAGACAGTCGAGGCGAGAGCCCGGCTGTCGGTCAGCGGCTCGGCAGCCGGATCGTTGACCTGATCGGTCACGCCATAGGTCAGCGTGGTCCAAGTGGATCGCTCGGTCCGGGTGGCCAGGCCGTTGTAGGCACCCCACAGCAACAGCAGGAGCAGGACGCCGACGGCGACGCCACCGGCCATGCCAAGCAAGCGCCCCCACGACCCCCGGCCTCCGGCGGTGACGAGCCTTGCCAGCGAGAACAGACTCATCCGTACGGCCCTCCGACGGTGATCTGTCCATCTCGCACAGCCAGCTCACGGTTGGCGTAGGCCGCCGTCCGAGGATCGTGGGTGATGAGCACGACTGTGGTGCCCGCCGCCCGTGCCGTCTCGGTGAGGGCGAGCATGACGGCCTCTGCCGAGAGCGAGTCGAGCGACCCGGTGGGCTCATCGGCGAACAGTAGGGAAGGCTCGGTGACGAGCGCCCGCGCCACAGCAGCACGCTGGGCCTGGCCACCGGACATCTGAGCAGGCAGCTTGCGGGAATGCTCGGTGAGCCCGAGCCGGTCGAGCCAGGTGGCGGCGCGCCGCAGCGCCTCACGCCTGCCGACGCCGGCCAGCAGGAGCGGGATCGTGACATTGTCTATTGCGGACAAATCGGGCAAGAGCTGTCCGTATTGAAAGACAAAGCCAAACTCGGCCAGGCGAAGCCTCGAACGACCCGCCTCGCCGAGCGCGTTGACTCTAGTTTCCCCATAGTCAACAACTCCTTCGTCTGGCACCAGGACGCCGGCCAGCACGTGCAGCAGCGTTGACTTGCCCGATCCGGAGGGGCCGGTAATCGCGACGATCTCTCCGGCGTGGATGTCCAGGTCGACGCCGCGCAGCGCCTGGGTCAGCCCGAACGTCATGCGCAGCCCGCGGGCTCTCAGCAGGACAGGCCCGACACCAGGCACCCGCGATGGCGTGCTGACGACCTCGACCTCGCTCACTTCTTCACCTCTGCTCGCAGTTGGGTAAGGCGCGCGGCGGTCAGATCGATCCAGCGTAAGTCCGCCTCGATATGGAACAACGCGTGGTCGCAGGCGAGCACGACCGCCAGGTCGGCCTTCTTTTTCTCGTTGGTCAGCTGGCGCATTCGGGCCATGTGCTGCGCCCGCTGCAGGTCCAGCAGACGACCCGCGTCGTCACCTAGCAGCAGCGCTATGATCGTCTTGGCAAAAAGGTTGCTCTGCAGGCGTTCTGATGGAACGTCGGGAGTGAACATCCATTCCATCACCCGGGCTCGACCAGCCGCCGTGATCTCGTAGCGCTTGCGCTCGGGCCCGGAACCCGCTTCCTCGCCGACGGCCACGATCCAGCCCTTGCCGATCAGCCGCGCCAGGGTCGTGTAGACCTGGCCGAACGCCAGAGGTTTCTTCAGTCCGAACCAGCGGTCGTAGCGGTTCTTCAGGTCATAGCCGTAGCTCGGGCTCATCCCGAGTAGGCCGAGTATGGCGGTTGTGTTGTCCACACCAAGTGACTATACAGCCCGTATCTACACGGACAACCTATCGCGTGCCGTTGGTACGCCGCGAAGGGGGCACCATGATCAGGGAGAGCCCGTACACCAGGCGAATCAGCCGTGACGTCGACCGCGGCGCTCACATCGCACGGCGTGTCGCCGTGGCGACTGGACCTGACCCACGTTGACCGACATCCCAGATCAGAGGGGCTGCGCGATCCTCGGGAGGATGTTCATCATGGAAGGGAGGGCCTGAAGAGGTGGCGGCCCGGGCCCTGAGCTGTCGGGCTTGACCGCAGTGGGCTGCGGCCGGTCGCTGGGACGCGCGCATCGCAATCGAAAGCCGAGCAACTCGTCGGGAGTGTTGACCCCCGGGCGCAGCTTCCCGGATCTCCCGTCCAGTGTCCCTGGGCAGGGGTTGCCGGACCCCTGGGTCCGGATGCCGGCCTCAGGTGCGGACCTCGGACCTCGGATCACGGATCACGGGGGTGGGATCCGGGCGTCCGTCCTGGTCCGGCTCGCGGGGAACGCTGCGCCCCGGGGGCGCCGATCGGGGACCGGCCGGCTACCCCCGGCCTACCGTGGTGACCGTGCCGGGCCGGCGCAGCGCGTCCTTGTACGCTCGGACGCTGACCGCCTTGCCGTCGCGGTCAGTGTCGTCAGGGTCGATTTCCCAGCCGTCGAGCTGCACCCACGAGTATTCCTCCGGCGACGGCCAGATCTCCACCACCCGGAGCCGCACGGGCCGGTTGGCGTCCACGTGGTCACATTGCCGCAGCGCCACCAGATCACCGGGGCACGCCAGCGGGGTCGGCTCAGGCATCGTCGACGGCTCCGTACGACTCGGCGGATTCGTCCTTGTCGTCGTGCGGGTAGCCGGCGGGCATCAGCCCGGACAGGTGCAGGACGGCGCGGATTCGTCGGGCGTTCGCCGGCTCCCACCGGTCCAGGATCGCGATCGCCCGTAGGAACGGGCGGCACGGCCCGGGGACGCCGCCGCACCGGTGGCATTCGCCGGTGGTCCGGTTCGGCAGGTGGGTGCGGGCGGTGGAGTTCGCGTCGTGGATCGCCCGGGACAGCGCGGGGGAGCGGGCCGCCCGGTTGGTGTGGTCCGCGCTTCGGGCGTCGTCGACCGCACCGTACGGGGCGGCAGCCACGCCGCGCGCGCCGGTGAGCTGGAACCGCCCGTCCTGATCGGGGTCGGTCTCCCCGGGTGTCCGCTTCGGCAGCGGCGGCCTGCCCGGCGTGGGTGTCGCATCGTCCGCTGCTGTGAACGTGATGTACCGGGCGAGGCGGGGAGTCCCGCCAATGCCGTCATTCCTGATCGACATTCTTCCTCCGAGTGCAGTCGACTGTGGTGTTCGCCGACTTCCACCCTGGACTATCAGCCCCCCACCACAGAAGATGGGAAAAGCCCGGGAGCGACCAGGTGGCAATTGATCAACGCGGGTGACTCCGGGGAATGTCCGGCACCGGTCAGTGGTGCGCCGTGATGAATTGGGGGACGTGAAAGGCTATGTCTGCGAGCGAGTATCTGGTAGAGGACCTTCGTCGCGTCCGGGAGATGCTGGGGCTCACCCAGGAGTCCTGGGGTGAGCGCCTGCACTTCTCGGCGTCGCACGTCGGCGCGGTGGAGCGCGGCGAGCGGCCGGCGCTGCCGGACTACCTCGGGGCGGTGGACCGGGTGTACGGCACCGCGTTCATGAAGTTCTATCGGGAGTTCATCCGTGGCGAGTGGACACCGGTGTGGTATCGCCCGTTCGTCGAGTACGAGGGCCGCGCGAGACTGCTACGGATCTTCCAACCGATGATGATGCCCGGCCTGTTGCAGACCGAGGCGTACGCACGCGCCCTGTTGCAGGCGCTCAACACCAAGCCGGAGGATCTTGAGCTGGCCCTGGCCGCCCGACTGGACCGGCAGGAAATCGTCACCCGGGCCACCAACGCCTGCCGACTGGTGGTGGTGCTCGACGAAATGGTGTTACGCCGGTCGGTGGGAGGGCCGGAGGTGATGCGCGACCAGTTGAAGGCGATCGCCGACGCAAACCAGCGGCAGAACGTGCAGGTGCACATCGTGCCGTTCAGCACCGGAGGCTATCCCGGGATGCTCGGGCCGATGGTGCTCGCGACCGTGGACGGCCGGACAGTCGGCTTCCTCGAAGGCCACCAGGAAGGGCGGCTGATCGAGGCCACGGACGCCACCGAGGCGCTGGAAGAGGACTGGGAGACGATCCGGGGGTACGCTCTGCCCGCACGACTGTCCCACGAGATGATCATGGAGGCGATCGAGACATGGAGCTGACCGAGGCGCATTGGCGCAAGAGCACCAGGTCCGACAGCGGCAACTGTGTCGAGGTGGCCGACAATCTGCCGGGCCGCGTCTACGTCCGGGACACCAAGAACCGCGACGGCGGTACGTTGGCCTTCGCCCCGTCGTCCTGGTCGAGCTTCGTCGAGCTGGCGAAGAAGTACGCCTGAGCCCGCGCCGGTCCGCTTTCCGTAGCCGGAGCGCACAGAACCCCGGGACCCGCCCAGTTGCAAGGGTCCCGGGGCTCGCTGGCGTTCGCGAGGTGGCGCTGACACACGTTGAATTGGCGAAATAACGTGCGTCAGCGTCACCTCGACGATGTCAATCGCGGCCGGCCGGGTCGCGCAGGATCGCCGCGAACGTGTCTCTGATCAACTCGTCCGTCGGGGCGTCTAGGCCGAGTTTCGTCAGGCCACCGGTGAGTCGCAGGATGGTCAGGCCGTGGACGGTGAACCAGACAGGGTGTCGGCGCCGGTCAGGATCGGTGCCCGGCCGGCCAGACCGATCAGGGTGTCGCGGGCGGCGGCCTGTAGCTGCCGCACGTGCCCGTGGGTGAACGTACGCAGGAACGATCCGAGCGTCGACGGCGCGTACACGCTGCCGAACAGCGACCGCATGCCACCGTGCCGGGCGATGTCGAGGTCGTCGATGCTGTCCGCGCCCGCGAGCATCCCGGCCATGATCGTGGCGACCTTCCCGGCGGGGTTCGCGCCCTTGTCCGTCGGCAGCCGCACCCGGTCGGTGACCGCGTCATGCAGACCGGCCTGCTCGGCCAGGCGCATCACCGGAACGAGACCGGCACACGACACCAGATTCGGATCGTCGAACGTCGCGCGCACCACCGGCGCGTCCTGGCGTGTTCTCACCTGCGAGGTGCCCTTTCGAGCCGAACATAGAAGCTTCGCAAATCCTATCATTCCAGCTCAGAGGGCACCTTCTACCCTCGGGGCTTCGCCAACCCGGCCTTCATCGGTGGATCGAGGCTCAGGCAACTGCCGCCTGCCAAGCCCACTAACACGGACCCGCTGACCATGAATATTACTCATGTTCTGGTTGTGTGTTGACCAGCGCGGGTACCCTACCTACCGACAAGACTGGTTCTCTGACGAACACTCTAGCTGTCTCGGCCGAATTTCAGACCATCGACCAGGCAGCCTAATGGCTGTTCTGACCGGCAGTTACTTGACGGCGTACTGGTGCTGCTTATGCTGCATCGTGCAGATCGAGGGCTGGCGCGAGCTGTGATGCCATTGTACGCTCGTCGGAGCGGACAACCATAACTTATGCGTCAGTTCCGATTCGAGGAGATGAATGCTTGCGATGCATGCGGAGTATCGGGAATCTGCCCCATCGAACTGCTATAGGAGTGCAAGATTCGGAAGGCTCGTCGTTTGTATCCCGTGCCGATAGGTTAGGGCACGTCTTGATCGTCGCTCTATTTGCGGCATTTGTGATCCTAACTACCGCCTCGCTGGCGCAGGCCGCTACCTATTTCTATTACGCCAATGATACGCCCACCGCAGAGCTTCAGCACCGCTACTCGGGTGTGCGACCTTCAATTTCCGGCGGTATGGCCAGCTCTATGCTAGGTGGTGACGCCGGATCTGCGTACAACGTCATCGAGACGTACTATTCCTACCCTGGCTATCAGACCGTTGGTTATGCTTCTTCGGGAGGGACGGTCTACTTGTCGCATGCCCAGGTGGTGGATGCTTCACAGAAGTGTCATTGGGATTGGCCGATCGCAGGCGGAACGATTCCCGGGGAACTGGATCTGACCTGTGCCTCAAGAAATTGATCGTATACCCTACGGGCAGTCACACGAAATGATGGGAGTTTCGAGTGCGAGTTCCGGCTCTCGGCGTAACGGCTGGCGTCGCGGCATTGAACGTGATTTCGACTGCGCTTCCGGCGCTTGCCCAGGATGCGCCCCGCGTGGAAGTCGAGAGAATGTTGCCTATTCTGGCGCTTCCACAATCTGTGCAGGATCGTGTGCCGGAGGATGTCGACCTGGGTCATCTCGGCAACGTCTCACGAGAGTCGGTGCGATTTCTTGGCGAAGATGATATCGCGGATTACTGGGTGGGGCGCTCTGGAAACACGCAGGTGTGTTTGATCGTCAAGATTTCTGGAGGAAATGGTGTATCGGCTTCTGCATGTGCTTCCCTGACAGATTTTTACCGGACGGGACTCGGGCTCGGTGCTGGCGAAAGCGTGAACGGTTCTGAGGGCTCTATCGAAGCTTATTTACTGCCTGCGGACATCGATCCGATCGATCTTGGTGCTGCGCGCCACATGAAACAAGCTTGGCAAGGAAGGCCTGATGCTCACTTGCTGACTGTCCGACCTCGGGTCGTATCCAACTGGAAGGGGTCCGAAGTCGAGCGAGACAATGGAATCTCCTTCCGGTTTACCCCTATCTCATCCAAGGGGAGATGAGAAGTGATCCTCAATGCTCGATACGCTCTCAAGGCGCGAATCCATTCGCGTCTAGGAGTGATCATTTTCCTATCTGCTGCGCTCTTGGGTATCGCTGCCCCTGTCGCACGTGCGGCGAGCTATCAGTACGCCGACGACATTTCTACTCCCGAGCTTCACCCTCGAACTTCTGGGCTTCGATCGAGTGTTACAGGCGGTAGGGTTGCTTCAAGTCTAGGAGTTGGAACTAGCACGGTCGCAACCTATTACGACTACCCTGGGTATACCGAGATTGCCTACGCTGTCGGCGATTCTCCGCACTTTGTCAGCCTCTATCATGGGCACACCACCAATGCCCATAGCAAGTGTTATTGGTACGCTGGCGGCGTAGGTGGTTCAGCTGAGCTGGACTGTTGGGTATTTTCCTAATTACATGGCCGAGGTCGTTCGTAATGATGGGTATAGGTAGCAAAAGGTGAAGGCTCTGGCGTGGGGAATTTGTGGATTAGCTCTTGGCGTGCTGTTTGTTTTTGTCGTCGGCATCCTTAGTGTCCAGGTAGCTGGGCTGCGAGCAGGTGCGGTCTTCGATCTGAACAATGTGGTAGTGGCGGTTACTTCTCCACGGGTTCCGTTCCTGCAGATCTTTGCAATCGCCACGCTTGGTGGTTTGGTCACGTACTCATTTGTCCTGGGTGTTCGCAAGCTTGTCCGACCCTCGTGGTTGGCGCTTGTTTCTGGATTTGCTGTTTCGGTTGTAGTGCTGATTTTCTGGTCTTTTGTTATTGCGCCTAGTGTAAGTGTGGGTCGCGACCTGCCTCTCGGGATATTGGAAGGGTGGGAGGGTTGGATACAGGAAGGAGGCATGAATCCAGCTGTGCATGTAGTCTTCTTGTTAGCACTCGGCTCTTTGTGGCAGTTTCGACGTGCCTTCCAGCATCCGCCCGCTGCTAACCGCAGCGAGGAGGCGCCGGAGGGCAGTCAGATCATTATTCCCCGGGATTCCGACGAGCCTGGTGGCGGCTGAAGGCTCCCCGTTGTGACCGGTCAGGTCAGTGGGCGGTAGGGGTTTGCCAGACGGTGGTGCGTGGCAACGGCACCTTACATCGACAACCATTGCAGTGTCGCCCCGGTGGCAGGCAGCCAGGGCGACACCGCGTGCAGGGTCGGCTCGCCCGCTGTCCCATACTCAGCGGCATGACGCTGACCGGTGGGCGGGCGCACCGCATCTACAGCGTCGTCGTGTTCATCGTGCTCGCCTCGCTGGACAACGTGGCGATCGGCCTGGTCCCGCCGCTGTACGGCAGCATCGCCGACACGTACGCCGTACCGGAAGGGGCGATCGGGGCGGTCACCGCCGCGACCTTCCTGGTCAGCGCGATCGCCGCGGTTGGCTGGGCGTACGTCGGCGACCGAGGCGACCGCAAACCGCTGCTGATGGCCGGTACGGTGATCTGGGGGCTCGGCGCGGTCGGTACTGCACTCGCGGGCAGCTATCCGCTGTTCTTCGCCGCGCAGCTGGTCGCCGCCGTCGGCCTCGGCGCGGTCGCCTCGGTCGGCTTCTCCGTGGTCAGCGACCTGATCACCCCCGGCCGGCGGGGCCTGGTGATGAGCTTCTGGGGGCTGTCGCAGGGCGTCGGCACGCTGGCCGGCACGCTGCTCGGCGGGCTGCTGGGGCACGCCGACTGGCGGCGGCCGTTCCTGGTGCTGGCCGCCGCCGGGCTGGCCGCCACGGTCGCGTACCTGTTCACCTACGACGTGCGGCGCGGGCAGAGTCAGCCGGAGCTGGCCGACCGGTTCGCCGCCGGCGGTGAGTACGAGCACCGGATCAGCCGGGCCGACCTGCCGACGATCGCCCGGCGGCGGACCAACGTCTGGCTGGTGGCGCAGGGGCTCACCGCCCAGGTCGCGTTCGGCTCGCTGGTCTGGCTGCCGGCGCTGTTCAGGGCCCGTGCCGAGGAGCAGGGCTACACCGCCGGTACGGCGATCATCGTCGGCAGCGTCTTCGCCACCCTGTTCCAGCTCGGCGGGGCGCTGTCCATCGTCGGTGGGCTGGTCGGGGACCGGCTGCAACGGCGTACCCCTCGGGGTCGGGCCCTGGTCGCGGCGGTCGGCATCCTCGCGGCGGTGCCGTTCTACCTGGTGTTGTTCTTCGTGCCGATGCGCATCGACGTGCCCGACGGTGCCGGTGCCGGTGCGGTCACCGCCGCCGTGCTGCGCGGGGTGCTCACCGAGCCGACGATCGGGCTGAGTTTCCTCACCGCGCTGCTCGCGTTGGCGTTGACGTCGGCGAACTCGCCGAACTGGTTCGCGTTGATCGCCGACGTCAACCCGCCGGAGCACCGGGGCACCGTCTACAGCCTCGGCAACCTGGTCAACGGGGTGGGGCGGGCGACCGGCAACGCGTTGCTGCCGGTCGCCCTGCGGGCGGTCGGCGGTGTCGTCCCACCGCCGTTGAACTACGCCGTCGGCCTGGCCGTGTTCCAGCTGTTCTTCATCCCGACCGGGATCATGTACTGGCTGGCGTCCCGTACCGCCCCGCGTGACATCGACGACGTGCACACCCTGCTCAGCGAACGCGCTGCCGGGCCCAGACGGTGACGTCGGTCGGGACCCGTCCGCTGCCGTTCAGCGGGCCGCTGGCGATCAGCGGTTCGGTGCCCGGCGGCAGGGACACCGGCTCGGCACCGAAGTTCGTCACCACGGTCACCTCGTCGACGCAGAAGGCGAGCACGTCCTCCGGTGACTCCAGCCACCGCAGCCGGCCGGCGCCGAGCCCGAGCTCGCGGCGCAGCCGCAACGCTGTCCGGTACAGCTCGTAGGTCGACCCCGGCACGTCGCGCTGCCGGTCGAGGGCGTACTCGGCCCACACCGGCGGCTGCGGCAGCCAGCTGGCGTCGGTCGGCCCGAACCCGTACGACGGGCTGTCCGCCTCCCAGGGGATCGGCACCCGGCAGCCGTCCCGGCCGCGCTCGGTGTGGTCGGTGCGCCGCCAGGTCGGGTCCTGCCGGACCTCGTCCGGCAGCGTGGTGTGCTCCGGCAGACCCAGCTCTTCACCCTGGTAGAGGTAGGCCGAGCCGGGCAGCGCCAGCATCAGCAGGGTGGCGGCGCGGGCCCGGCGCAGCCCGAGCGCGGTGTCCGGCTGCGGGTCGTTCGCGCCGATGCCGCGCGGCCGGGCCGCGCCGATCGGCAGCGCCAGCCGGGTGGCGTGGCGCAGCACGTCATGGTTGGACAACACCCAGGTGGTGGGCGCGCCGACGGCTTCGGTGGCGGCCAACGACCGTTCGATTACCGTACGCTGCGCCTCGGAGGTCCACGCCGCCTCCAGGTACTCGAAGTTGAACGCCTGGTGCATCTCGTCCGGCCGGACGTACGCGGCGAGCCGCTCCGCCGGCTGCACCCACGCCTCGGCGACCAGGATCTGCTGCCCGGGGTACTCGTCCAGCACCGACCGCCACTGCCGGTAGATCTCGTGTACGCCGTCCTGGTCCCACATCGGCGGCCGGGGCTGGTCGACGTGATTGCCGGAGGTGGTCTCCTCCGGGTAGTGCCAGTCGGCCAGGTCGGCCTGCTTGACCAGGCCGTGCGCCACGTCGACCCGGAAGCCGTCGACGCCCCGGTCCAGCCAGAACCGCAGGATGGCCACGAA
The DNA here is from genome assembly GCF_048060315.1 of Micromonospora sp. LOL_013. Lineage (NCBI taxonomy): Bacteria > Bacillati > Actinomycetota > Actinomycetes > Micromonosporales > Micromonosporaceae > Micromonospora > Micromonospora sp. LOL_013. The sequence continues at coordinate 61,199 of NZ_JBHMIQ010000035.1, read as the reverse complement.
CTCGTCGCGGACCTGCGTCGAGTCCCAGTTGAGGTCGGGCTGGCCGGCATCGAACAGGTGCAGGTACCACTGGCCCGGCGTGCCGTCCGGGCCGTCGACCCTGGTCCAGGCGGGGCCGCCGAAGACGGACCGCCAGCTGTTCGGCGGTCGTTCCCCGTGCTGGCCGCGTCCGTCGCGGAAAACGTACCGGTCCCGGGCGGAGCTGCCCGGCTCGGCGCCGAGCGCCTCGACGAACCAGGGGTGTGCCGACGACGTGTGGTTCGGCACCAGGTCGACGATCACCCGCAGCCCCCGGTCGTGGGCCTCGGCGATCAGCCGGTCGGCGTCGGCCAGCCGGCCGAAGATCGGGTCGACGTCGCGGTAGTCGGCCACGTCGTAGCCGGCGTCGGCCTGCGGCGACGGGTAGAACGGTGACAGCCAGATCGCGTCGACGCCGAGGGCGACGAGATAGTCCAGCCGGGCGATCACGCCGGGCAGGTCACCGATGCCGTCGCCGTCGGAGTCGGCGAACGACCGCGGGTAGATCTGGTAGATGACCGCCTGCCGCCACCAGTCGATGCCGGCACCGTCACGGGTACGGGCCCCGGCACCGTCACGGGTACGGGTCGATGGCGTGTTCACCAGTGTGCTCCTCAACTCAGCTCGGTTGGCGGGCTAACCCGCAGCCAGGAACGCCCTGGCCGCCGGGTCAGCGGTGCCTCGTACGTGGGTCTACCAGGTCGGCCGGTGCGGTCACCCGGTTTCCCGGGGTGGCGCGGTCGACTCGCGGACCACCAGTCGGGTGGGCAGGGTCACCGTGTCGGTCGGCGTGGCGGCGGCGGGCGGCGTGCCGGCTGCGAGCGGGTTGGGCGGCGTTTCGGCTGCGAGTGGGCCGAGTAGCGTGCCGGCGGCCAGTCGGCCCTGCTCGGCGGCGGGTTGGGCGACGGTGGTCAGCCCGACCACCCGGGCCACGTCGTGGTCGTCGATGCCGATCACGCTGACGTCCGCCGGCACCCGCAGTCCGGCCTGTCGCAGAACTGCGATGGCGCCGAGCGCCATCTCGTCGCAGGCGGCGAAGATCGCGGTCGGCACCGGGCCACGGCGCAGCAGTTCGGCGGTGGCCAGTCCGCCGCCGGCGATGGTGAAATCGCCCTCCAGGTCCAGTGCCGGGTCCGGGGTGAGGCCGGCCGTGACCAGCGCTTCCCGGTAGCCGCGGCGGCGGTCCAGGTGGGCGGTGAAGGCCAGTTCCTCGCCGGAGTTGCCGGAGATGTGGGCGATCCGCCGGTGCCCGAGCCCGATCAGGTGGCCGGTGGCGGTCCGGGCGGCGGCCACGTCGTCGATCCGGATGCTGGGCCAGCCGGGTACGCCGGTGCCGGAGCTGACCGTGACCCCCGGCATGCCCAACGCGGAGATGGCGGCAAAGTCGGACCGGTGCAGCGGGGTGGCGACCAGCATCAACGCGTCCACCCGGTGGCGCAGGCTGGCGGTGTGCAGCATCCGCTGCCGGGCGTTCTCCCGCCCGCCGAGGTTGTACAGCAGCAGGTCGTAGCCGGCTTCCTGCAGCGTGTCCTCGGCGGCTTCGACGACGGTGCTGAAGAACCAGCGGGTGATCCGGGGCACCACGACCGCGACGGCCCGGGTCTTGCCGCCGGCCAGCCGTGACGCGCTGGGCGAGGCGATGTATCCGAGTTGCGCGGCGGCGTCGAGCACCCGTAGCCGGGTCGCCTCGGTGACCGTCGGCAGGCCCCGGAGGGCCCGCGAGACGGTCGCCGTGGAGACCCCGGCCAGCCGGGCGACGTCGTCGATTCTGGTCATGGATCATCACCTCGCCCGCGTGGTCGCGGCCGGCGTCGCCCCGTGGTCAGCCCTTGACGCTGCCGGCCAGCAGCCCTCGGACGAAGTACCGCTGCAGGGAGAGGAAGACGATCAACGGCACGATGATCGAGACGAAGGCGCCCGAGGTCAGGCGTTGCCATTGATCACCTCGGGTGCCGGCGAGTTCGGCCAGCCGTACTGTCAGTGGTGCCACCCGGCTCTCGCCGCCCGCGAAGATCAACGCGACGAGCAGGTCGTTCCAGACCCAGAGGAACTGGAAGATGCCGAACGCGGCCAGCGCCGGGGCGATCAGCGGCAGCACGATGGTCCGGAAGATCTTCGGGTGGCTGGCCCCGTCGACCCGGGCCGCCTCCATCAGGTCCTTGGGCAGCTGCGACACGAAGTTGTGCAGCAGGAACACCCCCAGCGGCAGGGCGAAACAGGTGTGCGCGAACCAGACCTGGACGTAGCGCTCGTAGCTGTCCAGCCCCCAGGGCGGGGTGATGGTGACGCCGCCGATCGTGGTGCCCTGCGAGAAGAACCGCAGCAACGGCACCAGCGCCATCTGCAGCGGCACGATCTGCAGCGCGAAGATGCAGATGTAGATCAGGTCCCGGCCGCGGAAGTTGATCCAGGCCAGCGCGTACGCGGCCAGTGCCGCGAAGGCCAGCGGGAACAGCACTGACGGGATGGTGATCACCAGTGAGTTGACGAAGTAGCTGGACAACTGCCCGGACGACGAGGACCGGCCGAACAGCACGTCCTGGTAGTTCTGCAGGGTGACCTGCGGGTCGGTGAAGAAGGTCCACCAACCGGTGGTCCGGATCTCCTCGGCCGGTCGGAACGAGGAGACGAACAGACCGAACGTCGGAATGGTCCAGATCACCGCGATGACGATCGCGACGATCGTCGCCGTCGGAGTGTTGAGCCGCTTGCGGACCCGGCCGACCCGGGTACGGGGCCGTTCCTCCCCGCTGCTGGCCGGAGCGGCCACGGGGGGCGTGGTGGTGGTCACGGGTGTCACACCTCCCGCTGCTTGCGCAGGTTACGGATCTGGTAGATGACGATCGGGATGACCAGCACGAACAGGAACACCGCCAGGGCCGAGCCGTAGCCGTTCTGGCCGTAGCGGAACGCCTGGTTGTACATCTCGTTGGCGATCACACCGGTGTCGTAGTTGCCGTTGGTCATCGTCCGGACGATGTCGAAGACCTTCAGGGTGGCGATCGAGATGGTCACCACCACGACGATCAGCGCCGGGCGGATGCTCGGCATGGTGACCCGCCAGAACATCTGCCAGGCGTTCACCCCGTCGAGGCGGGCGGCTTCGATGATGTCGGCTGGAATCGCCTTGATCGCGGCGGAGAGCACCACCATCGCGAACCCGGCCTGGATCCAGATCATCACCACGATCAGCAGCAGCGTGTTCAGCGGGGCGTTGAGCTGCAGCCAGCGCTGCGGCTCGAAGCCGAACAGGGTGACCAGGTAGTTGAGCAGGCCGTACTGCTCCTGTTCGCCGCCCCGGTACGCGTAGACGAACCGCCAGATGATGCTGGCGCCGACGAAGGAGATCGCCATCGGCATGAAGACCAGCGACTTGGCCAGCGCCTCGAACCGGGCCTTGTCCACCATGATCGCGTAGAGCAGGCCGATCGCGGTCGCCACCGTCGGCACCAGGATCACCCAGATCAGGGTGTTGGTCAGCACCTGGATGATCTCGTCCTGGGAGAACATCCAGCGGTAGTTCTCCAGGCCGACCCAGTTCTCGCTGCGTCCGTCCATGAACGACAGGACGGTGGTGCGCAGCGCCGGGATGACCAGTCCGATGCCGAGCAGCAGCAGGGCCGGCAGCAGAAAGAACAGGCCGAACAGGCCTTCGCCGCCGCGTCGGGGTCGGCCGATCGGCACCGATCCGCCACCACCACCGGCGCTGGCCGCGATCAGCCGCTGCTCCCGTCGGCGGGCGAACCAGCTCGGCACCGCGTCGAGCAACAGCAGCATGCCGCCGACGATCACCACGAACGCGATCAGGCCGTACAGCAGCATCAACAGCTTCGGGTACTGCTCAGCGAAGTCGAAGTACATCCGCCCTCCCAACGGATCGTCGACCGGAGCCAGCTATGGTGCGGCCGGCCCACCCCCGGTGTGCTCGTGGGTGGGCCGGCCGCGTGGTGTCAGCTGGTCGGCCAGGAGCCTTCGATGTAGTCGAGGGTCTCTTCGGTGTTCTGGCCGCTGAGCCAGTCCACCATGCCGCGCCAGAAGGTGCCCGCGCCGACCGCGGCCGGCATCAGGTCCGATCCGTCGAAGCGGAACGTGGTGTTCTCGTCCTGCAGGATCTCCACGGAGAGCCGGTCGATCGGGTTCTCCACGTTGGCGATGTCCAGCCCGCTGTTGGCCGACACCCAGTTGCCGAGCGAGGCCCGGCTGTTGGCGTACTCCGGCGAGGCCAGGTAGGTCTGCACCGCCTGGACCTCGGGCCGGTCGGCGAAGGCCACGGTGAACTCGCCACCGCCGAGGACCGGCTGGCCGGCGCTCGGGTCGTTGGTCGGGAAGTAGAACGCGAAGACGTCGCCGTCCTCGGCCACCTCGGTGCCCTCCGGCCACTGGTTGGCGTAGAAGCTGGCCTGCCGGTGCAGCGCGCAGTCACCGTCGAGGATCGGGGTGCCGGCATCCTGGAACGAGGTCGCGGTGATGCTGTCGACGCCACCGAAGCCGCCGTTGACGTACTCCTCGTTCTTGAGGATCGAGCCGGCCTGGTCGACGGCCTCGGCGACCCGCGGGTCGTTGAACGGGATGTCGTGGGTGGTCCACTGGTCGTAGACCTCCGGCGTCTGGGTCCGGAGCATGATGTCCTCGATCCAGTCGGTGGCCGGCCAGCCGGTGGCGTCACCGGACTCGACCCCGACGCACCACGGCTTGGTGCCGGTGGCGGCGACCTCGTCGCTGAGCGCGATCAGCTCGTCCCAGGTCTCCGGCACGGTCCAGCCGTTGTCGGCGAACATGCTCGGCGAGTACCAGACGAAGGACTTGACGTTGGAGCCGAGAGGGGCGCCGTAGAAGGTGCCGTCGACCGTGCCGTACGCCAGCCAGTCCTCGCTGTAGTTGGCCTCGGCCATCGCCTTGGTCCCGTCGGAGGCGGCCTGCAGCTGGCCGGCCTCGGCGAACCGGCCGAGCAGGCCGGGCTGCGGGATGAAGGCGATGTCCGGCGGGTTGCCGCCGTCGACCCGCACCTGCAGCTGGGCTTCGAACTCGCCACTGCCCTCGTAGCGGATGTCGATGCCGGTGCAGTCGACGAACTCGCTCCAGGACTGCTCGAGCAGGTCCGCCTCGGCGTCACGGATCGAGGCGTAGATCGTCACCTCGGTGCCGTCGTTGCCCTGGTAGTCACTGTATGGGGCGCATTCCTCGGACTCCGGGTCTGCGCTGGTGCCGCTGTCGGAAACACACGCCGTCGAGGCGAGGGCCAGCCCGAGCACGCTGGCGAGCGCGAAGGCCTGGCGTGGTCTGGTGAAGACCGCCATGGAGCGTTCTCCCTTCCTAGCCGGCGGGCCCCGCGTCCCCGCGATCGGGCTGCGCCGGTCGGTTGCTGTCTGGGCGTCTTCACATGTAAGCGCTTGCAATGGAAGCGCGTCCAGTCCTGACCAGCTACGAGCCAGTAACGATTCGGAAACCTTGACCCGCTACTCAGCTGTTGAGCTGCCAGATGGACAGGTTCAGCGCGGCGGCGAAGGTGACCCAGCCCCAGTACGGGACCATCAGCAGAGCGGCCGGTCGCCAGACCCGCCAGAACAGCACCACGGTGGCGCCGACGAGCAGCCAGAGGAGCACGATCTCAGCGAACGCCAGACCGTACCGGCCGGCGGCGAAGAACAGCGGTGTCCAGGCGGCGTTGAGCACCAGCTGGGCCAGCCAACTGGCGATCGCCAGGCCGGCACCGGCCCGTCGCCAGACGGTGAACCCGGCGACGGCGATCAGCACGTACAGGATGGTCCAAACCGGGCTGAACAGCCAGGACGGCGGTGCCCAGGACGGCTGGACCAGTTCGGCGTACCGGGAACCGGCGTCGCGGGCGGCGAACGCCCCGACCGCCGCAGCCGCCGCCACCAGGCCGAGGAACACCGGTAGACCCCACCACGAGCGCATGGCAACTCCAGGGAACAGCAAATTGGGGAGCGCGTAGCGACTCCAGGGAAACAACAGGTCAGGCCGGGGCCGCCGGCACCGGTCCGCAATAGGGAGGAGCGGGCCGGTCCGGCGGCGCCGGCAGGCTCGGGGTAGATGTGGTCAGGTCGATGTCGGTTGAGGGGGCCGGGGGTACGCCCGGCACCGTCAAGCGAACAGACTCACGCCACCGGGACCGACGAGCAGCCCGACGACGATCAGCACGATGCCCCAGAGCAGTTGCCGACGGAACAGCGCGAGAACGCCGGCGACGACCAGGACGACTGCGAGAATCCAGAGAAGTAGCTCCATGGCCGCTGAATACCCTTGCGACCGGCGACGGAAACCTGCACCAGTCTGGTCAAGCGACCGACCCGGCGAGCGAATACACGCTGTACGCCTGTTTGATCACCGGATGGGCGACGTTACGGACCCGAACCCCACCGGGGGTGGTGCCCCGTTCGCTGCCGAAGTGGGCGTGGCCGTGCACCGCGAGGTCGGTCGGTGCCGCGTCGATCGCCTCGGCAAGCAGGTAGGAGCCGAGGAACGGGTAGATCTCGGGCGGCTCGCCGGCTAGTGTCTCCGGCACCGGCGAATAGTGGGTCAGCGCCACCCGTACGTCGCAGTCCAGCCCGACCAGCGCCGCCTGTAGCCGATCTGCGGCGTCCGCCGTGGTGGCGACGAACGCCTTCATCTCCGGCTCGCCGAACCGGCTCGCGCACCGCCCGGCGAACCCGCCCCCGAACCCCTTGACCCCGGCCACCCCGAGCCGGCCGCCGGGGCAGTCCACCACCACGCCGTCGCCGTCGAGCACCGTGACCCCGGCGTCGCTGAGTATCCCGACCAGCTGCGGCACCTGGTCACAGTGGTGGTCGTGGTTGCCGAGCACCGCCACCACCGGGACCGCCAGACCGCCGAACTCGTCGGCCACGCACCGCGCCTCCGACTCCGTGCCGTGCCGGGTCAGGTCGCCGGCCAGCAGCAGGACGTCGGCCCGGTCACCGAGCTGCGCCAACGCTGGGCGGAACCGGCCCAGCACGTCCCTGTCCATGTGCACGTCTCCGACGGCCGCGACGCGGATCACGACAGCTCCTCCGCCTCGGTCGGCACGGTGGTGCGACTGACGACGATGTCGACGATCAGGCGTACGCCGGGGAAGCGCTCGGCCACCAGCCGGACGATCTCCGCCCGCCGGTGGGCGCTCTCGACCTCGCCGCACAGCACCAGGCTGTGGTCCCGGCGAGAGACGCCCACCCCCTGCTCGGCGGTGTCGGCGTGCTCGCTGAGCAGCCGCTGCACCGCCGCCTCGGTGTAGCCGTCGAGCCGGTCCGGCCCGGTCTGTCGCGTCGACTGCCCCGATATCCGGGTCATTGCCCCACCTCCTGGCTGTCGTCGGGTGCCCGTCGGTGGCATACCCGTTCCCGGCCGGTTCGTGCGTGCGGGCACGGCGCGTGACAGTGGGCGAGCGGGGTGACGACGTGCACGTGCTCGCTACCGTTGGGAAAGTGCTCGTCACAGTGACCCATGCGCCACCGTCACCATCAGAGTCACCGTCCCGGCCCGCGTCCCGCCCGCCGTCGCCCGTACAGTCCACGTCGTCAGCCGCGTCGCCATGCCCGCCACCGGACCCCGCAGGGAGCACAGTGGATGCCGATCCGGCCTGGTCGCCGCCGGCCGGGCTGCGACGGATCGCGTTGGTGGGCATCGACGGGGTCGGCAAGACCACTCAGGCACACCTGCTGGCCGAGGCGCTGACCGCCGCCGGCCGGCCCGCCCGGTACTGGCGCAACGCCGGCGGTCGACGCTGGCTCGACCGGTTGGCGGTCCGGATCGGCCGCCCGGACGCCCGACGGATGGTCGGCCGTGGCGGGCTGATGTTCCTCGAGGCGTTGCTGCGCTGGCTCGCGATCGCCCGGTCGGTGCTCGGCTCACGCCGGGCGATCGCGGTGATGGACCGGTACGCGGTCTGCCAGTACGCCAGCATCCGCACCCACGGCGCAGGCCACTGGGAGCGGCCCGCCCGGCTGGCCTACCGGGTGTTTCCCCAACCGGACGTGACGTTCCTACTCTTGCTGCCGCCCGCCGAAGCGGCCCGGCGGATCGACGCCCGGGGCACCGACCACGAGTCGCTGGAGTTCCTGGCGACCAGCGCGGCCGCATACGGGTCGCTGCCGGAGGCCGCCGGGTTCGTGGTCATCGACGCCCGGGGCACGGCCGCCCAGGTCGCCGCAGTGATCCGGCAGCGGCTGACCGAATGGCGGCCGGACGACGGCCGTCCAGCCGGCGCCTCGTGGCGGCCGGATCCAGACGATTCGCGTGCGTCGTGACCCGCAGGCCGGTGTCTGTCGGGTGGTGATGAACCGTGCACCCCGCTCGGGCCGTACTCCTGGCCAGGACCAACCGACCGGCGTTGGCCAGGACCAACCGACCGGGCGGGCAGTGACGAGGATCGCAGGAGGGGTAGTGACGGGAATCGCTGCGCCCCTGCCCGGTGTCGTGGTGTGCTGGGAGTCTGCCACGCCCCGCCGACCTGAGTGCATCGGGCAGTCGGCCGGCCCGACGCAGCGTGGCGATCGAGGAGCCTGGCAGGAAACGCCAATCCCGCTCACAGCAATTATTCAGGCAATCGTGTCAGCTTCGACTCACGAGACGGAATCCCTGACGCGTCTCATCTGTTGTGCAGGTGTCGGCGCCATACGGCGGGCCTGCCACATCAGGTTCGCCGGATCGGAGGCGGACGTGACGGGGGAGAGGCTGATGGAGATGCGCATCGCAGGTGACAGGGCACGACGTGGGGTTAACGAGGGGACCGTGAGCAACGTGGAGAAGACGATGGCTTTGCGGACCGACGAGGTCGCCGAGGAGCGGGACCTCGTTGGCGTCTACCTGCATGAGATCTCCCGCACGCCGCTGCTCGACGCGGCCCGGGAAGTCGACCTCTCCAAGGCGATCGAGGCCGGTCTGTACGCGGAGCACCTGCTGGAGCAGGGCGTGCCGCGGGCCGGGGTGAGCCGCGAGGAGCTGGAGCGGCTGGTCGTCGAGGGTGAACGGGCCAAGGACCTGTTCATCCGGGCCAACCTGCGTCTGGTGGTGTCGATCGCCCGCCGCTACGTCCGGTCCGGGATGCCGATGCTGGACCTGATCCAGGAGGGCAACACCGGTCTGGTCCGCGCGGTGGAGAAGTTCGACTACGAGCGTGGTTTCAAGTTCTCCACCTACGCGACCTGGTGGATTCGGCAGGCCATCAGCCGGGCGATCGCCCAGCAGGAGCGGACCGTACGGCTTCCGGTGCACCTGGTCGAGGACGTCAACCGGATGCGCAACGTGGCCCGCCAGTTGACCCGGGAGCTCGGTTCGGACCCGGAGCCGGAGCAGATCGCCGCCTCGCTCGGCGTGCCGGTCGAGCGGGTGCACGAGCTGGTGCGGTGGTCGCAGGACACGGTGTCGCTGGACACCCCGGTCGGCGACGACGGCGACACCAACCTGGGCGACCTGGTGGCCGACAGCGACGCACCGTCGCCGGAGGACATCGTGCTCACCGGTTTGGAGCGGCAGCGGATCGAGGGCCTGCTCAACCACCTGGACGACCGGTCCGCCGGCATCATGCGGGCCCGGTACGGCTTGGAGGACGGGCGGGAGCACTCGCTGACCGAGGTCGCTTCGCGCTTCTCACTGTCCCGGGAGCGCATCCGTCAGCTGGAGATCCAGGCGCTGGGCCGGCTGCGGGAGCTGGCCCGGGCGGAAGGGCTGCAGGCGGCCTGACGAATCGGCTGCAGGCGACCTGATCCGCCGATGAACTGACAACCCACCGACGAACTGCCGACGGCCCGGCATCCGCCTTGCGGATGCCGGGCCGTCGGCAGTGTCGCGCGAGCGACCGGGTCAGCGGACCCGGCCGTAGCCGTACGGCGGCATCATGTCCACGCTGGCCAGCTCGACGGTACGGCCGAAGGTGGGTGCGTGGATCACCTGGCCGCCGCCCACGTACAGGCCGACGTGGGCGAGACCGTTGTAGAACACCAGGTCACCGGGCTGCAGTGCGCCACGGTCGATCTTCGCGACCACGTCCCACTGCATCGCCGCGTTGTGCGGCAGGCTCTTGCCGGCGGTACGCCACGCGGCAAGCGTCAGGCCCGAGCAGTCGTAACCGTTCGGGCCGCTGGCAGCCCAGACGTACGGCTTGCCGATGGCTCCGTACGCGAACTCGACGACCGAGCCGGCGGCACCGGACACCGACGGGACGGTTCCGGTGTACGACGAGCCGGTCTCGCTCGCGGCACCGTAGGCCCGTTCCCGCTTGTCCATCAGCTCGTCGATGTCCGCTTCGATGCTCTTCTTGCGGTCGGCGAGCTCCTTGACCTGGGCGTCCTGCTTCTTCAGTGCCGCCTGCAGCTTCTCCTGCTCGGCCAGGTAGGTCAGTTGGGTGCTGGTGAACTCGCTGAGCCGCTGCTGCCGGTCCCGGGCCAGGTGGTCCAGGGTGCCGAGCCGGTGGATAAAGCTGCCGGAGGTGCCGTCGAGCAGGGCGCTCGCGGTGCTCAACCCGCCGGTCTTGTACGCGTTGACCGCGATCTGACCGACCTCGGTCTGCGCTGCCGCGAGTTCGGCCTGCAGCGGGCCGAGCTTGGCGTCGATCTCCTCGGCCGCCGCCCGGGTGGCCTTGGCCTCCTCCCTGAGCCGGTTGTACGACTCGACGACCTTGGCCAGCTCTTCGGATTCCTCGTCGATCTGCTGCGTGAGTTCGCTGACCGTCGGCTGGGCGGTCGCGGCGGTCGCCGGTACCACCAGGCCGAGGCTTACGCCGGCCAGCATCAGGGTGCGCAGCAGAATCCGCGCTGTTGACAAGAACGCAGAACCCTTCTTCCTCGCCGCCTACCGGGTTAGCTGACGGATTCGGGCGGGAAGTTCGCCCTACCGCGGTGAACCGCGGATTCACCCCAGTTGCCGATGGGTCCCCGGATCGCAACCGTGAGATCACTGTTTGTAACGTCAGATAATCTCAGGACGGCGATTCGGCGGCACTGGACCGGCGTCACCGCTTCCCGGCGACTGGTGACCGGACCAGCTGGTCCAACTTAGCCGCAAGGTTGCGACGCGGAAAGTGCTGCGATCGTGATCCGTGGCATGGAACTGGCCGGAGCCCGTTGACAGTTACTGGATGTGACGGTTGGCTGCTCTGGGCAACATTCCTGTTGTCTTCGCGTGACCGGTTGACTCCGGCGCGTCGTCATTGGACAGCGTCTGATCAATTGCGAATAATGCGTCATTAGTCGGTCTGTGCGGTTGTCGTCAGTAAGCTATCCGGATGAATAGCCGCAAAAGGTCTGATTCGCCATCCAGGACGCGGCCTGCCGTACGTCATTCTGCTAGGTGGCAGAATGACCACCTTCCATCGAGTAGCTAGCTGTTTGCACAATGGACCCGCAAGGTCAGCGCCGCACGAGCCCTTCGGAGGCAGCTATGCGTGCTACTCGCCAGACCCCACCCCGACGCGGTTCCCCGGTGCCCGCCCAGTCCGGCTCCAGTGTCGGACGGACCTTCTACCGGCAGCCCGGCATCTGCGTGACCGGTGAATGGTTCGTCGTGGCCGGCCGGCGTTTCGCCGTCCGCGACCTCACCGAACTCCGGACCGCGCGAGGCGCCCGCGACCGGCTCACCGGCCGGGTGATCGCGGTGACCGCCCTGACCCTGGCGGCGGTCGCGGTGACCGTCGGCTACACCCGCGGGTTGGACGAGGTCAGCGCGGGTGTCTACCTCGCCATGCTGGCGGCTGCGTTCGTGCCGGTGGCGGTCGCCTGGCTCGGCGACCGGTTGCGGCCGCGGGCGTACGAACTATGGGGCCGTCACCAGGGACTGCTGTTGCTGCTGTTCAGCACCGACGACGAACGCCAGTACGGCCAGGTGAGCCGGGCGTTGATGCGGGCTCGGGAGATCTCCCGGCTGGCCGGTCTGTCCGAGCCGGTCACCATCGAGCCGTGGGTGCCCGACCAGCGGTGAGCGGGCCCGGCCGCCGTCGCGGTCGTCGGCGGGCTGGTCGACGTCGATCAGCCCGCGTCCGGCCCGTCCAGCCGCCGGGCGAGGTCGTGCAGCATCGCCACCGAGTCGGCTGGCGACAGGGATTCCGCCCGTAGTCGGTCGAAGACATGCTGGTACGGCCGGACCTCGTCGGCCCGGTCGATGACCTCCTCGACCAGAGCGCTCTCCACGTACACCACGTCAGCGTCGGCCTGGTCGGCGAAGTGCAGGATGACGAACGGCCCGAGCACCGTGTTGCTTCCGGCGGCGAACGGCAGCACCCGGACCGTGACATGAGGCGCCGCTGACATCTTCGCCACATGCTGGAGCTGCTCGCGCAGCACCCGCGGGCCGCCGGTCATCCGGCGCAGCGCAGCCTCGTCGATGATCACCTCGATCTGCGGCGGATCGGCGCCGAAGAGCACCTCGTGCTGGCGGGCCAGCCGGATCTGCACCCGCCCTTCGATCTCGGCCGCCGGTACATGGTGCGGGCCGTCGGCCGGGATCACCGCGCGGGCGTACTCCTCGGTCTGCAGCAGGCCGGGGAAGCTGATTGGCTGAAAGTACCGCAGTGCCGACGCTTCCGCCTCCAGCCCGATGTAGGCCGCGTAGGCGGCCGGCACCCGATCCTTGTAGCCGCTCCACCAGGCGCGCCGTCGTGCCGCCCGGGCCAGCTCGACGAGCTCCTGCACCTGCTGCTGGTCGCGTACGCCGTACAGGTCCAGCAAAGCCTTGACGTCGTTGGTCGAGATGCTGACCGAACCCGACTCGATCCGGATCAGCTTCGACAGCGACCAGTCCATTTGAGCGGCGACGTAGTCCTGGGTCAGCGCGGCGGCATCGCGTGCCCGGCGTAGCGCCGCACGCAGCCGGCGACGCCCGATGGTCGGGCCCTGGTGTCGGGCAGGCATGGGAACGCTCCGGGGGGGGGTGCCTTGCAGAGTGCCACCTGGCTGGTTGCCACCCTGTTGCACGCTACACCGCCGCCGTCAGGTCTGCTAAGGACGGCCGGCCCTCCGCATGGTCCGAACGGCGGTTTCACCGGGTTTTCGCGGTGTCGCCCAGTCGCGTCGGCAAGATCGGGGACTGATACAGTCCGCCCGATTGCCTGCGTGCTCTGATGGCAAATTTACCGATTTATCCTTATTAAGGAGTCTAGGTGACTGTGATCAGCACTGCCGGTCCGGCGTGGCGTAAGAGCCGCCGCTGCGAGGCGACGACCTGCGTCGAGGTAGCCGAGATCGGCTCGGCGGTCGGGGTGCGCAACTCCACCGACCCCGGAGTGCACCTGGAATTCTCGGCAGCAGCCTGGTCGGCATTCGTCGCCGGGCTGTCCGGTGCGCCGACCAGCTCCGGCGGCCACACGATGGGTTGATCCGACGCCGCACGAGGCTCGGCTCCCCGGCCGCCGACAACGTCGGCCGTACGCCCCGGCCGGGTCGGCCCGACGACGGTGCCGGCCCGGCCGGGGCACCGTCAACCGGTCACCGCCCGCCCGGTCTCAGCCGGTGAACACCTTGTCCGGCTCGGTACGCGGTTGCTCGCTCGCCCAGCGGCTGACCACCCGCTCGGCGTAGAACGACACGAACGGCACCGTCCCGGCCAGCATGATCGCCAGGATCCGGCCGAGTGACCAGTTGGCCCGCCGGGCCAGGTCGAACGCGGCGACCAGATAGACCATGTAGAGGAACCCGTGCGCCGGCCCGACCGTCTCGACCACGATGGCCCGGTCGAACAGGTACTTCAACGGCATGCCGATCACCATCAGCAGGATCAGCACCACGCCGACCACGTACGCGATCAGCCGGTACCGGGTGAGTGCGCCTGACACTGTCGTCCGTCCCTTTCTCTTCCGGTCAGCCCGGGTAGTCGCCGGCCCTGGCGTGCGGATTCGCGTTCAGCCAGGCCAGGTAGTTGTTGTAGGCGGACAACTCCGGGTCGTCCGGGCCGGGGGCGGCGGTCACGCCAGGGGCAGACCGGACCCGTACCGGTCGGCCGAACGTCTCCTCCCGCGATGGTGCGTTCTTTGGTGTGCCGTTCCTCGGCGAGTCGTTGTCCGGTGTGTCGTTGTCCGGGCCAGGTACCGCCCGGTGGGCCTGCCGTATCTCACGGACCCAGATAAACACCACGAACGCCGCGAAAACCGGCCATTCCACCGCGTATGCCCAGCTCAGCGTGTTGCCGGCGGCGGCCCGGCTGATCTGCCACCAGCCGAGCGCGAGGAAGCCCACCACCAGCGCCACCGCCGCCAGGTGCCGCAGGATCCACACCGGGGTCCACAGCTGCCGCATGCAGGGAAGCGTACCGGCCGCCCGTCGGCTTCTCCGACGAGCCGTCGTAGTCAGATGCGTGGCCGCCCGGAAAACGCCGCCCGGTGTTTGCCGCCGACCGGCCGGGGAACCCTACGACGGTAATGCCTCGTCGACTCCCCGGAGGCTGGAGATGACGGATTCAGCGCGGTACGGCAGCTACTCCCCGGCGGCGGCCGGTCGGCCCTTCGAGCCCCGCCCGGACCATCCGCCCGGTGCCACCCCAACCTGGTCGGCGCCGCCCGGACCGGGAGCCGAGACGTGGGTCGACAGGGTCGACGACACCGGGATCGACCCGGTCGAGCTGGCCGACGACGAACTGCTCCGCGAGATCGGTAGCCTGCACCGGACCCGGCTGGGCACGCTGCGGCACGGCACCGACGCGGCGCTGGCCAACCATCTGCACCGCACCGCCGACCTGGAGACCGAGTACCTTACCCGGCACCCGGGCCGAGAGGTCGATGCCGCCCGGTTGCGGCACGGGGAGTAGGTCGTGCCCGCGTACGCCGAACGCGGTGTCTCCGCGCCCCCTGAGGTGGCGTTCGGCACCGCGACCGACCCCGACCGCAGGGCCGCCTGGTTGCCGGGGCCGCTGCGCCAGGTGCCGGCGGAACCAGTCCACGGCGACCACCTGCAGGCCCGGTGGGCGACGGCGGGCGGCCCGTGGACGGCTGTTGTGCAGGTGTACCCGGTGCAGGCGGGCGGTGCAATGCTCCGCCTGGAGCTGGACTCCGACCTGCCGCACGAACAACTGACTCGGCTCGCCGACGAGACGCTGACCAGCCTGGTCCGGGCGGTCACCGACAACCTCAACGCCGGTTGACGGTCAGCCCGCAACGCCGGCTGACCGTCAGCCCGCAACGCCGGTTGCTTGTCAGTCGGCGGTGAACCCGGGCTTCTCCATCCCGGACCAGCCGCGAGGCGTCTCCGGCTCACGGTCCCGGTCGGTCCCTTCGATGATGTCGTGGGAGACCGCCGTGTCGTCGTGCTCGCCGGCGAAGTCCGGGTCGTCCTCGGGTGGCTGGCCGTCCGGGGTCTGGCCGAGTGCGGCGGCCGGCCGGTTCTGGTGTTCGTCCATCGGTGATCAGGCACCTTCCGTAGATGAATGCAGGACCTCTTCCGCCTCGTCCTGGGCGTATTCGCCTTCCGGCAGAGCATTGATCCTGGTCAGCAGGTGAGCGGGCAGCTCGGCGGCGACCGCCCGGCGGGCGATCTCGGCCCGGCTCACCCGTTCCTTGCCGAGGTAGATGTCGTCGAGCAGTGCGTACAGCTCGGCACGGGACGTCTCATCGGTCACCTCCGCCTGCTACCCCGCCCGCGGCACGGCAAACGACGCCCCACGCACCGACCGGACCGCCGGGTTCATCCTGCCGACCGTCGGCGTTCCGCCCTCTCGGTCCGATCCGGGCACCTACGCTCGGGCCAGGAGGTGGACTCATGATCGGTACCATCTTGTGGGCGCTCGTCGCTGGCGCGATCATCGGCGCTCTGGGACGTCTGCTGCTACCCGGCCGGCAAAACATCTCTGTCTGGCTGACCATCGGCGTCGGAATTGCCGCCGCCCTGCTCGGCGGGGTGATTGCCGCCTGGCTGGGCATCGGCGAGACCGCCGGGATCGACTGGCTGCGACACGCGATCCAGGTCGCGCTGGCGGTGTTCTTCGTCTGGATCGCCGCGCGGGTGGCCGGCCACCGGCCGACCGACGCCCCGGGGCGCGCGACCCGGTGACCCGACGCCCCCGGTGCCCTGGCCACCCGCTGACTCCGCCCCGGGGCAGGCCGGTGCGCCGGCTGCGGCCTGGCTCCGCAGCCTGGCCGCAGCCGAGCGCGGCAGGCTACCGCTGCGCGGCGGCCAGCGCCGCCCGGCGGTCCCCGACCGCCGTCGCCAGCCGCCCAAGGACCTGAGCGGTCTGGTCCCAACCCAGGCAGGCGTCGGTGATTGACTGTCCGTGCACCAGTTCCCTGGTCGGGTCCAGATCCTGCCGGCCCGCCACCAGGAACGACTCCAGCATCACCCCGACGATGCCCCGTTGCCCGGCGCTGAGCTGCCCGGCGACGTCCTCGACGACCAGCGGCTGCCGGCGGTGGTCCTTGCCGCTGTTGCCGTGGCTGGCGTCGATGACCAGCCGCCGCGGCAGTCCGGCTGCCCGCAGCAGACCCAGTGCGGCGGCCACCGACTCGGCGTCGTAGTTGGGCTCACCGGCACCGCCGCGCAACACCAGATGGCAGTCGGCGTTGCCCCGGGTGTGCAGGATCGCCGGCGTCCCGGACATGTCGATGCCGGGGAAGACGTGCGGCACGGCAGCGGCCCGGATGGCGTCCACCGCGGTGGCGACGCTGCCGTCCGGGCGGTTCTTCATGCCGATCGGCATGGACAGCCCGGAGGACAGCTGTCGGTGCACCTGACTCTCGACGGTGCGGGCGCCGATCGCCCCCCAGGTTACCGCGTCGGCGATGTACTGCGGGGTGATCGGGTCGAGGAACTCGCAGCCCACCGGCAGCCCGGCCCGCAGCACCTCGAGCAGCAGCGAGCGGGCGATCCGCAGCCCGGAGTTGACGTCCCCGGATCCGTCCAGACCCGGGTCGTTGATCAGACCTTTCCAGCCGACCGTCGACCGCGGCTTCTCGAAGTACACCCGCATCACGATCAACAGGTCGTCGGCGTGCCGTTGCGCGGCATCGGCGAGCAGGTGCGCGTACTCAAGGGCGGCGGCCGGGTCGTGCACCGAACATGGGCCGACCACGACCAGCAGCCGGTCGTCCTGTCCGTCGAGCACGCCGGCGACGGCTCGTCGGCCGTCCAGCACCCGCGCGGTGAGCTGGTCGTCGAGGGGCAGCTCGTGGTGCAGCAGGGCCGGGGTGGTGAGCGGGACGACCCGGTCGATGCGCTGATCGGCGACGCGTCCGATGGAGATGCTCATGTGGTGTCTGTTCCTTCCGCCAGTCTCCCTGGGGAGCCGGCGCCCCCAGCCAAGCCGGCTGCTCGTTGGCATACGAAAGGGCAGGGGGCTCGATGCCCGCTGCCCTTGGCCGGCTCTGGTGGGGTGACGTCAGGTCAAGGCTGAGCCACCGGCACCAGGGCCGGCTGCCTAAACCATCGATACGTGCGCACCACGAGGCACACTGTACCGGATCAGCCGCTGAGCGCCACCCCGGCCGGGCCCCGGCAGTCGGGTGGAACCACCGGACTTCGGCCGGTTCTCACCGTCTGTCAACCACGACCGGCATCCGTGGCCGCCAGCAACACCTAGCGTCACGGCGGAGAAGGATGTCACTACGCCGACGGCGTCTGCTGGTACACCACCAGGGCGACAACCGGGTCTGGGCGTACGACGCGCTCGGCCAGCGAATCGATCTGGCCTACGACGACTCGCTGGTTTCGGCACCCCGCCACTGCCCGGCGTCGACAACATCGTCGGTACGCCGGGCGGCGACCTGTACGTCGCCGAGGACGGCGGCAACATGGAGATCTGCCTGATCACCCCGGACGATCGGATCGGGCCGTTCCCGCGGATCAGCGGCCAGTCGTCGGCGGAGATCTACGGTCCGGCGTTCTCCCCGGCCGGCGGTCGGCTGCACTTTTCGTCGCAGCGTGGCACCTGAACACTGACACCGACGACGACCCGTTCACCGGCCCACCATCACCGGGCGCCGCCACCACAGGTCAGGCGGCAGCCGACGGCGAAGCCGAGGCGGAGCGGATCGAATCGCGCGCCGGTCACCTGCTGCCGGAGGAGGAAGCGGCCGGCAGTGACGACCCGGTGCGTCAGGCCGCAGCCATCCTGGATGACTCCGACCGGCGCGAGCAGCCGCGTCCGCAGTCGGGCAGCATGCCGCGCGGCTGACCTCGATGGCGCCGGCCGACCTTTGCCGGCAACGGTCGAGCCATTGATGGCAACGGCCAACCCTCGACGGCACCCGGCCGGCCCGGTGCGGCCAGCCGGGGCCCCGATCGGATAACGTCGGGCGCATGTCGCCCAACGGGTACCCCTGGCCGATCGAGACCACCCGGCTGGACAACGGCCTGCGGGTCGTCGTCAGCCCCGACTCCAGCGCGCCGGTGGTCGCGGTCAATCTCTGGTACGACGTGGGCTCGCGTCACGAGCCCGCCGGCCGGACCGGATTCGCCCACCTCTTCGAGCACCTGATGTTCGAGGGGTCGGTCAACGTCGCCAAGACCGAGCACATGAAGTTGGTGCAGGGCGCGGGCGGCTCGCTCAACGCCACCACCAACCCGGACCGGACCAACTACTTCGAAACCGTCCCCGTCGAGCATCTGGCCCTCGCGCTGTGGCTGGAAGCCGACCGGATGGGCGGCCTGGTGCCGGCGCTGACCCAGGAGACGCTGGACAACCAGCGCGAGGTGGTCAAGAACGAGCGGCGGCAGCGCTACGACAACGTGCCGTACGGGGACGCCTGGCTACGGCTGCTGCCGCTGCTCTACCCGCCGGGGCACCCGTACCACCACGCCACGATCGGCTCGATGGACGACCTCAACGCCGCCGATCTGGCCACCTTCCAGGCGTTCCACGAGATGTACTACGCGCCGAACAACGCGGTGCTGACCGTGGTCGGCGACACCGACGCCGACGAGGTGTTCAGCCTGGCCGACAAGTACTTCGGTGGGATCGCCGCGCGGGTCGACATCCCGCCGGCACCGGACGGGCGTACGCCGACGCCACTGGCCGGCCCGGTGACCGAGACGGTCACCGCCGACGTACCGGCCGCCCGGCACTACCTGACCTACCGCACCTACCCGTTCGGAACCCCGGCGTACGACGTGGCGACCGTGCTCGGCACCGTGCTGGGCAGTGGCCGGGGCAGCCGGCTCTACCAACGGCTGGCCGACGGCGCCCGGATCGCGCAGCCCGACTACCTGGGTGCGTACGGCGTCGACCTGGCGCATGCGCCCGCACCGCTGATCATTACCGCGACCGCCCAGCCGACGGTGACCGCCGAGCGGCTCGCCGACGGCCTGACCGAGGTGCTCGACGAGGTGGCGCGCGACGGCGTCACCGCCGCGGAGGTCGACCGGGCCAAGGCGCTGCTCACCACGGGCTGGTGGCGTCAGGTCGCCAGCTTCGAGGGCCGGGCCGACACCCTCGGCCGCTACGCCACCCAGTTCGGTGACCCGGCCCGTGCCGGGGACCGGCTGCCGGGCTGGCAGGCGGTCACCACCGAGGCGGTCAACGACGAGGCCGCACGCCTGTTGCGGCCGGACAATCGGGTCCAGCTCAGCTATCTGCCGGAGGGCGACCAGTGACGATCATCGCGCAGCGGCCCGGACCGGGCGCCGCCCGGCCGTACCGTTTCCCGGACGTGATCCGGCGCAGCGTGGCCGGCGGCGAGATCGTCGCCGCCCACCTGCCCGGCCACCGGCTGGCGGTGGCGACCCTGCTGCTGGACGCCGGCGCCGGTCGGGAACCGGTCGGCCGGGAAGGGCTGGCCGGAGTGCTCGCCAAGGCTCTCGAAGAGGGCACCGAGACCCGGGACTCGGCCGCGTACGCCCTGGTCCTGGAGGGTCTCGGCACCGAGTTGTCCATCTCCGCCGACTGGGACTCGTTCCGGGTCGGCGTGCAGGTCAGCACCGACCGGCTCGGCGCGGCCGTCGAACTGCTCACCGAGGCGGTCCGCACCCCCCGCCTGGATCCGTCCGATGTTGAGCGGGTCCGCGACGACGAGGCGACCGCGCTGCGGATGTACTGGGCCAACCCGGGGCCGCGGGCCGAAGCCGCGTTGCGCGCCGACCTGTTCGGTGCCGACCAGCGGCACGGTCGGCCGATGGGCGGCGACCCCGACTCGGTGGCGGCGGTGACCGTGGCGGACGTCGTCGACTTCCACCGTGCGTGGTTCACCCGACCCGGCACCCTGCTGGTCGCCGGCGATCTGGACCTGATCGACCTGGACGCGCTCGGCGTGGCCGCCTTCGCCGGGGCGACCGGCTCGCCGTCACAGCCCGGACCGCCGCTGCCGGTCAGTTTGCGGGACCACCGGCGGATCATCCTGGTCGACCGGCCGGGCGCGGTGCAGTCCACGCTGCGGCTCGGCCATCCGGCCCCGCACCGGGCCCACCCCGACTACGTGCCGATGACCCTGGCCAGCACCGTCCTCGGTGGAGCCTTCACGTCGCGGCTCAACCACTTGATCCGCGAGGTACGCGGCTACACGTACGGCATCCGGTCGGACTTCGGGATGTCCCGCCGGTTCGGGCGCTTCGCGGTCAGCTCCAGTGTGCAGACCGGGGTCACCGCGCCCGCCCTGATCGACTCGGTCGGTGAGGTGTCCCGTACCCAGGCCGACGGGGTGACCGAGGAGGAGCTGGCGGTAGCCCGGTCCTGGCGGGCCGGCCAGCTCTCGGTCGAGCTGCAGACCCCGCCGGCGATCGCCAGCGCCCTGGCGACGCTGGTTGTGCACGGGCTGCCCGACGACTACCACGCCGGGCTGCGCGACGAGCTGCTGTCGGCGACGGTCGAGCAGGTCTCCGCCGCCGCCGCCACCCACCTGCGGGCCGAAGGGCTGACCCTGGTGGTGGAGGGCGACGCGGCCAAGATCCGCGACGAACTGACCGCCTCCGGCCTGGGGGAGCTGCACGACGCCGACTGATCCGCACCGGGCTCAGCGCCGTCGCAGCAGGCGCAGGGTGCGGAGCAGGTGTACGCCCGCGTACCAGGCCGACCCGAGGCCGCCCGGCAGCGCGATGACGTACGCCGCCCAGTAGCGGCCCTCAGCGGCAGGCCAGGAATGCGCTGACCGCGAGGCTGAGCCCGGCGAGGCTGCCGACCAGCATGGCGGGTGTGGTCCGCCAGAACGGTAGGCGTCGCTGCGGTTCGTGGTCGGCGAACTCCCGGGCGTACTCCTCGACTGGACCGAACCCGCTGTCCGGGGTCGCGCCCCGAGCCCACGCCGCGATCTAGAAGGATCTGGCCGGTATATCGACCACGATCCTCCTAGATCGCGTCCGTCAGGGCCGTCAGGTCCGCGCGACCAGTCTGGTGTGTCCGGTTGGGTGGTTTACGTGTTGGCTTTCCGGTCAGGGTGTCATATGGTTGCCGGATGATCACCCCTGCGCAGCGCGACGGAGCCGTGACTGTCACGGCTCCGATCGGCGTGCCGGGCGTCGTGCTGCCGGGCGTCGTGCTGCCGGGCGTCGGCGTGCCGGGCGTCGTGCTGCCGGGCGCCGACGTGCCCGGCGCCGCCGGCCGGCCGGGCCTGCCGCGCCCCACCGGCCGGGGTCCTCCGGACGGCCGTCGCACCACCACGACGACGGCCACCAGGGGCGAAGCGGATCAGCTTCGGCCCTTTTCTGTTGAGGGGAGACCCGATGAGCACCGAACTGCACGGCACCCGCGGCACCGAATGGATCGAACAGGTACGGGTGCAACTGGCCGACCAGTTGGACATGCACCGGGCCCAGCTGACCGAACTCACCGCCGACACCGGTGACCCAGGCGAAGCGCACACCCGGGCCGCGCTGGTCGTCGCCGCCCGGCGCGGCTACGACCAGACCGTCGAGGCGCTGAACCGGATCGCTGCAGGCCGCTACGGCCGCTGCGACAGGTGCGGCGGCGACATCCCCCGGGAACGGCTGGAGATCCTGCCGCACGCGCGGTACTGCGTACCCTGTACGCGCTGACCGCGATTTGCCCGCCTACCGACTCGCGGTCGGTAGGCGGGCAAATACATTCGAACCCGCGACGGTGTGTCGTCCGTTGTACCCGGGTGTCCGCAATGTGCCGCAGAGAGGCGAGCGCTGATGCCCCAGCTCCACACGTCGGTGATGATCCGCTACGCGACCTACACCGACACCCCGCAAGTGGCCAAGACACTGGTGGAGGCATTTCTGGATACCCCCGAGTCGTCCTGGCTGATCCCGGACCCGGTCGCCCGTCGCCGGGTATACCAGCGGTTCTGTCCGGCGCTGATCGACTACGGGCTGCGCCAGGGCAGTATCTACCTCACTGAGGATTACAGCGCGGTGGCGGTGTGGCGTCCGTGCAGCCTGATCCTGCCCAACCCGGTCGAGTACGAGCAGCTGCTCGACGACACCTGTGGTGAGTACGCGTACCGGTTCCGGTTGCTGGACAACGCCCTCGCCGAACGACACCCGGTGGGCGAGCACCACTACCTGGCGTACCTCGGGGTCGCCCCGGACCGGCAGGGCTACGGCCTGGGTACGGCGTTGCTGAACCACCGGCACGCCATCTTCGACACCGCCGGCAGCGCCGCCTACGTAGTGGCCAGCAGCCCCGGCGCCCGCGACCTGTATGCCCGGCTCGGCTACCGGCTCACCGCCGCGGCACCGTTCCACCTGCCCGACGGCGGACCGCTGCTCTGGCCGATGTGGCGGCAGCCGCAGCTGGCCCGCCGTTACCTGAACTGACCGTTCCTACCTGACCTGATCGCGTGAGGGTACGCCGACGGGCCGGAAGGTGACGCCGGACAACTCGGTTCCGTCCCGGCCCGGCCCGTCGGTAACCTTCGCAGCATGAGGATCGGGGTTGCGACATGAGGATCGGAATTGTCGGCGCGACCGGGCAGGTCGGTGGCGTCATGCGGCAGGTGCTGGAGCAGCGGGCGGTGCCCGTCGACGAGTTGCGGTTGTTCGCCTCGGCCCGCTCGGCCGGCCGGACTCTGCCGTGGCGCGGCGGCGAAGTCGTCGTGGAGGACGCCGCCACCGCCGACTACCGAGGGTTGGACATCGCGCTCTTCTCGGCTGGCAAGGCCACCTCGAAGGAGTTGGCGCCACGGGTCGCGGCGGCCGGTGCCGTGGTGATCGACAACTCGTCGGCCTGGCGGATGGATTCGGACGTACCGCTGGTGGTCGCCGAGGTCAACCCGCAGGCCGCCGCCGACCGCCCGAAGGGCATCATCGCCAATCCGAACTGCACCACGATGGCGGCGATGCCGGTGCTGCGCCCGCTGCACGACGAGGCCGGCCTGGTCAGCCTGGTCGTCTCGACCTACCAGGCGGTCTCCGGCGCCGGCCTGGCCGGTGTCGCCGAGCTGGACGAGCAGGTCCGCAAGGTCGCCGAGGGCGCGGCGGCGCTGACCTTCGACGGCGGCGCGGTGGAGTTCCCGGCGCCCCGGTCGTTCGCCGCACCTATCGCGTTCAACGTGCTACCGCTGGCCGGCTCGATCGTCGACGACGGCTCCGACGAGACCGACGAGGAACAGAAGCTGCGCAACGAGAGTCGCAAGATCCTCGGCATCCCCGAGCTGCCGGTGAGCGGGACCTGCGTTCGGGTGCCGGTGTTCACCGGCCACTCGCTGCAGATCAACGCCCGGTTCGCCCGGCGGATCGACCCGCGGCGGGCGGCCGAGCTGCTGGCCGACGCGCCCGGCGTGGCGCTGTCCGACGTCCCGACGCCGCTGCAGGCGGCCGGCCAGGACCCGACGTACGTCGGTCGGATCCGGGTCGACGAGACTGTCGAGCACGGCCTGGCACTGTTCTGTGCCAACGACAACCTGCGCAAGGGCGCCGCCCTCAACGCGGTGCAGATCGCCGAGCTGTTGATCACCGCGGCGGCCTGAGCCCGGCACCGCAACAGTCCGTGCCGCAACAGTCCGTGCCGCAACAGTCCGCACCGCACCGCCGGGCGGGTCGTCGTCAGTCAGCGGCGACCCGTTCGGCGAGCAGCATCGCGGCGTCGTCGCTGATCTGGCCGCCGGCGTGGCGCTGCAGCTCAGTGACGACGCGGTCCAGCGCCTCCCGCCGGTCCGGCAGTTCCAGGCACGCGGTCACCCGGTCCGGGGCGAGGAACTCACCGCGGCCGTTGCGGGCCTCCACCAACCCGTCGGTGTAGAGCAGCAGCCGGTCTCCGACCTGCCAGGGCCGGGTCACCCGGACCGGCTCCGGCGCGTCGCGGCGCAGCCCCAGCGGCGGGTGCCGGTCACCGGGCTCCAGGATCTCCAGCGTTCCGGCTGAGGTCCGCAGCGCCGGTGCCGGATGGCCACAGTTGATCACGGTCAGCGTGTCGTCGGTGAGCTGCACCAGGGCAGCGGTGACGAATTGCGCCGGCTGCCCGGTACCTATCCCGTCCCGGTACACCGCCTGGTCCAGATCGGCGGCGACGGCGGACAGTTCCGGCTGTACGAAGGCGGACTGTCGGAAGGCACCCATCACGGTGGCCGACATCTGGACCGCCTGCAGGCCTTTGCCGCACGCGTCCCCGATGATGATCCGGGTCCCGTACGGGCTGTCCACGACGGCGAACAGGTCACCGCCGACGTTGGCCGCCTCGGACGCGGACAGATATCGGGCGACCAGGGCGACGTCGCCCAGCTGCGGGGGCGGTGCGCGCAGCACCGCCCGCTGCGCGACCTCGGCGATCTCGGTCATCCGGCGTAGCCGGGCCTCCCGCAGGTTGCGAGACCGGGCCACGTAGATCGACACGATGCCGACCGCGAAGACGACACTGCTGCGCAGCAGATGGTCCAGGCTGCCGAACATGCCGCTGGGTAGCCCGGCGACCAACGCGACGACGCAGGCGACCGCGGTGACCAGCGCGGTCCGTCGGGTCTTCTCGACGGCGGCGGCGAGCAGCGGGGCCAGCGACAGGAACCCGAGAACGACCGCGTTTGTCTGGGTCAGCACGTCGATGACGGTGATGACCGCGATCAGCGCCAACGCCAGCGGCATCCCGCGCCAGCGTTCGGTGCGGTGCAGCAACGACCGGTCGGCCGGGTGCGGCACCCGCGAATCCGGCAAAGAAGGCTTACGCCAGCTGACCCGGCGTGCCCACACGACGTGCTCCCTACCCGGCCTGCCCGCCCGTGCACCTCGTGCCGGCGCGGCCGTTTCGACCTGCGAGCGTAGCCGATCCCACCGACCGGGGGAGGACGCTGGTTTTCCGCTCCCGACCCCGGGTACCCCGAGGACGGCGCCGACACCGAGAGGAGTGCGCGATGACGACCGTCGGAGAGTTCATGACGGCCCGGCCGTTCACCATGGACGCGAATGACATGTTGACGGCGGCGGCGCGGCAGATGCGGGATGCCGACATCGGCGACATCATCGTCACCAACGGGAGCGATATCCAAGGAATCGTGACCGACCGGGACATCACGGTCCGAGCGGTGGCATCCGAGATGGATCCGTCGATGACCCAGCTCAGCCAGATCATCACCGAGGACGTGGTGGTCGTGTCGCCGTACGACGACGCGGTCGCGGCCGCCGAGCTGATGCGGACCTACTCGGTACGGCGACTGCCGGTGGTCGACGACGGCCGGTTGGTCGGCGTCGTCTCCATGGGTGACCTTGCCGTCGAGTGGGAACCGGATTCGGTGCTGGCCGACATCAGCACCGACGACCCGAACAACTGACCACCGGACCGCCGCCGCGCCCACCGGGCCCGGTGAGCGGCACCGGAAACCCTCTGGTGGGTGTCCCCGACAGGTCTGCCCGGTCTCCTCGGCGCCCGGATCCGGCAGACAAGGGGACACCTGCTTGCGCTCTCACCCACCCGATCGGAGATCAGTATGAAGCGACCACGCATCGTCATCGCGGGTGCCGGCTTCGCCGGCTACCAGGCTGCCCGTACCCTGTCCCGGCTGGCCCGGGGGTCCGCCGAGATCGTCCTGATCAACCCGACCGACTACTTCCTGTACGTGCCGTTGCTGCCCGAGGTCGCCTCGGGCGTGCTGGAGCCGCGCCGGGTCACCGTCTCGCTGCCGGACACCCTGCCCGGCGTGCGGGTGGTGCTCGGCGAGATCGACCAGATCGACCTGCCGGACCGGCGGATTTGCTACGTCGACGGCGAGGGCGACCGGGCCGAGTTGAGCTACGACCGGTTGATCGTCTCCATCGGCAGCGTCAACAAGCTGCTGCCGATCCCCGGCGTCAACGAGCACGCGCACGGCTTCCGGACCCTGCCGGAGGCGCTCTACCTGCGCGACCACCTCACCCGGCAGATCGAACTCGCCGACTTCAGTGACGATCCGGCCGAGCGGGCCGCCCGGTGCACCTTCGTCGTGGTCGGTGCCGGATACACCGGTACGGAGGTCGCGGCGCACTGTGTGTCCGACACCGACCTGCTGATCCGCCGGCATCCCCGGCTCGCCGGCCAGCAGGTGCGCTGGCTGCTGCTCGACCTGGCCGACCGGGTGCTGCCCGAGCTGGACGAGCGGATGTCGGTCACCGCGCAGAAGGTCCTCGACGCGCGGGGCGTCGAGACCAGGTTCGGCACCTCGGTCCGCGAGGCGACCAGCGACGGGGTGCATCTGTCCGACGGGGAGTTCATCCCGACCCGGTCGCTGATCTGGTGCGTCGGGGTGCGACCCGACCCGGTGGTGGACGAATTGGGACTGACCACCCTGAAGGGCCGGCTGGTGGTCGACGAGTTCCTCGCCGTACCGCAGCATCCGGAGGTGTACGCGTGCGGTGACGCCGCCGCGGTGCCCGACCCGAACCGGCCGGGCGAGGTCACCCCGATGACCGCCCAGCACGCCGTCCGGCAGGGCAAGCTGGCCGCGCAGAACGTCGCCGCGTCGTACGGGCACGGCTCGTTCCGCCCGTACCGGCACAAGGACCTGGGGTTCGTGGTCGACCTCGGCGGTGCGCAGGCGGCGGCGAACCCGTTGCACGTGCCGATCTCCGGCCCGCTGGCCAAGGCGGTGACCCGGGGCTACCACCTGGCGTCGATCCCGGGCAACCGGATCCGGATAGCGGCCGACTGGACGTTGGAGTCGTTGCTGTCGCGGCAGGGTGTGCAGCTGGGTCTGGTACCGCCGGCGGCGGTGCCGCTGGACACCGCGTCGCCGGAGCTGGTGCACCCGGTCGGCCGCTGACCTGGTACGGAGCCGTCACCCGAACCGTAGGTGGGGTCGGCGGCGTAGCCGTACCCCGGTGGCGATCGCGACCAGGGCGACCATCGTGACCGCGACGACCGCGCCGTGCAGTAGCCCTCGGTCGAGGTAGCCGCTGTCGGTGTGGTCGATCGCGTAGGTGGCGATCTCCCGGCTGAACCAGAACGGCAGCGCCCGCGCGGCCGGGCTGGCCGGGTCCATCACCATCTGCAGCCCGACGATGGTCAGCAGGATCAGGGTGCCTTCCAGCTCGCGGGGCAGCACCGCGCTGATCGCCAGCCCGAACGGCACCGCCACGGCGACCATGACCAGCATGATCAGGCCGATCGCCCCGTGCCGTACACCGGGCTGGTCGAGCAGCACCAGCAGGAAGTACGGCACGGACAGCAGCACACCGACCGCCCACAGCGCCAGCAGACGGCCGGTCCACAACTGCGCTGGCCGGTAGCCGGTCAGCCGCAGCCGGGTCTCCAGATCACGGTTGGCGTTGCCGGCGAACAGCGCCGCCGTGCTCAGCGCCCAGCCGAGCCCGAGGCAGACGAACCGGATCGACTGCCCAGTGAAATCGCCCCGGCGGGCCAGGTAGAAGCAGAGCGGAAAGACCAGCAGGATCGCCAGTACGCCGCGTCGCCGGGACGTCTCGCGCAACGTCATCTCCGCCACGGTGAGCACCCGGCTCATCGACCGGCCTCCGTTCTGGTCAGGTCAAGCACCAGGTCGACCCGGTCGAGCTGGTTCAGCAGGTGGGTGACGACCACGACCGCCTTGCCGGCGTCGCGCCAGCGCCACACCTGGTGCCAAAAGTCCAGGTAGGTGCCGCGGTCGAAGCCCTGGTACGGCTCGTCGAGCAGCAGCAGGTCCGGGTCGCCGAGCCCGGCCAGTGCCAGGTTGAGCTTCTGCCGGGTGCCGCCGGACAGGTGCCGGGCCTGGACGGCGGCGGAGGCGTCCCAGTCGAGGACCGCGGCCTGCGCCCGTCCGGCGGTACGCGACTGTGTCCGGCTGAGCCGCCGGCCGGCACCGACCAGCGCGAAGTGCTCGTCCGGATGCAGGAAGTCGCCGGTGCCGCCGGACTGCGGGCAGTAGCCGAGGGTGCCGTACACCCGGACCCGGCCGCTGTCCGGGCTGGCCAGGCCGGCGCAGACCCGCAGCAGGGTGCTCTTGCCGCTGCCGTTGGCACCGACCACGGCGGCGATCTCGCCGGCCCGGACGGTGAGTCGCACCCGGTCCAGTACCGCGTGCCGGCGGTACCGCTTGGTGACGTCCTGCACGTCGAGCCGGACCGGGCCCGGGTGGACGCGGCGCGGGAGCTGAGCCGGCCCGCCGACGCTGCGCGCCACGTCGGTGGCGTAGTCGGCCGGGTTGCCGAAGACCGCCAATGGTGCTTCGCCGCTGTCATGCAGGTGGGCCGCGGCCTCCGCGACGACGTGCCCGGCCATCTCGCGGTCGATGCCGTGTCGGTGCAGCTCGCCGGTCAGGGCGGCGAGCCAGGTCTGCTGGTTCACGAGGTGGTCACCTCCTGCAGGATCGTGTCGACACCGGTGGCGAAGGACCGCCAGTCGGCGGTGGTTTGGCGCAGCCGCTGCGCACCGGACTCGGTCAGCCGGTAGTACTTGCGGGCCGGGCCGCTGGTGCCGGCCCGCCATCGGGCGTCGACCAGGCCGGTCCGTTGCAGCCGGAGCAGTACGGGGTAGAGGGTGCCGCCCTTGATCGGCCCGAGCCCGGCCGCCTGCAGCGACTGGGCCAGCTCGTAACCGTACGACTCGTGCCGGTGCAGCGCCGCGAGCACACAGAGGTCGAGCACCCCGCGCAGCCACTGGCCCCGCCGTTCCTGATCCACGGCCAGAAAGATAGCAGCGCCATCTAGATAGCGCCACAACTTATCCGGCTGTTGCGCACCGGGCTGTTTCCGTACCGGGCCGGCGGGTATCCGATCGACAGTGACGACCCGTCGGAGAGGGAGAGAATGATGGACATCGGCATCATCGGCGCCGGCAACGTCGGCTCGGCCCTGGCCCGGCGGCTGACCGAGGTCGGTCACCAGGTGACGATCTCCGCGTCCAGCCCGGATTCGCCGCGGCTGGCCGAGGCTACCGCCGGCACCGGGGTAGCCGCCGGTGACGCGGCCCAGGCGGCCGACGCCGAGCTGGTCGTACTGGCGGTGCCGTTCACCGATATCGGCGACACGCTCACCGGGCCGGTCGCCGACGCGCTGGCCGGCAGCACCATGATCGACGTGACCAACCCGCTCGGTCCGGACCACATGTCGCTGCGGATCGGCCATGACACCTCCGCCGCCGAGCAGGTCGCCGCGATGGTCCCGGCGGCCAACGTGGTGAAGGCGTTCAACACCGTGCTCGCCCCGAACCACGCCCGGCCGGTGCTCGGCGGCGTACGGCAGTCGGTGCCGGTCGCCGGCGACGACCTGGCCGCGAAGAAGACCGTCCAGGAACTCGGCACCCAGCTGGGCTTCGACACGGTCGACGCCGGCCCGCTGTCCAGCGCCCGCTACCTGGAGCCGGTCGCCGCGCTGCTCATCCAGGTCGCCTACGGCGGCGGTGCCGGTCCGACGGTCGGGTTCGCCCTCGCCCGCGACTGACGGCGGTCGAGCCCTTGGGTCGGAACACGTCATTCTGGCCGTATGGTGGACGGGTGTCGTGCGTGCCGTGTCCGGCAGGACGGACGCATCCGTTGAAACCCGAGGAGTTCTAGTGACCGTCACTCTGACCGCCGACAGCGCCGGATCGGTCAGCGACTTCAAGGTCGCCGACCTGTCTTTGGCGACCTTCGGTCGCAAGGAGATCGAGCTCGCCGAGCACGAGATGCCCGGGCTGATGGCACTGCGCCGTGAGTACGCCGCCCAGCAGCCGTTCAAGGGCCGCAAGATCGCCGGATCGCTGCACATGACCGTGCAGACGGCGGTGCTGATCGAGACGTTGACCGCGCTCGGCGCCGACGTGCGCTGGGTCTCCTGCAACATCTTCTCCACCCAGGACCAGGCCGCCGCGGCGGTCGTCGTCGGCCCGAACGGCACGGTCGACAACCCGCAGGGTGTCGCGGTGTACGCCTGGAAGGGCGAGACGCTCGACGAGTACTGGTGGTGCACCGAGCAGATGCTCACCTGGCCGGACGGCAGCGGGCCGGACTCGATCGTCGACGACGGCGGCGACGTTACCCTGCTGATCCACCTCGGCAAGCAGTTCGAGGAGGCCGGCGCGGTGCCCTCCACCTCGGAGACCGACTCGGTCGAGTACGGCATCATCCTGGAGACCCTGCGCCGTTCGCTGGCCGCGAACCCGACCAAGTACACCGAGATGGCCAAGCCGATCATCGGGGTCTCCGAGGAGACCACCACCGGCGTGAACCGCCTCTACGAGCTGGCCCGCGAGGGCAACCTGCTCTTCCCGGCGATCAACGTCAACGACTCGGTCACCAAGAGCAAGTTCGACAACAAGTACGGCATCCGCCACTCGCTGGTCGACGGGATCAACCGGGCCACCGACGTGATGATCGCCGGCAAGCTCGCGGTGATCTGCGGCTACGGCGACGTCGGCAAGGGCGCCGTGGAGTCGCTGCGCGGCCAGGGGGCCAGGATCGTGGTGACCGAGATCGACCCGATCTGCGCGCTGCAGGCGGCGATGGACGGCCTCGACGTGGTGACCCTGGACGACGTCGTCGACCGCGGCGACATCTTCATCACCACCACCGGCAACAAGGACATCATCCTGGCCGACCACATGGCGAGGATGAAGCACAACGCGATCGTCGGCAATGTCGGTCACTTCGACAACGAGATCGACATGGCCGGTCTGGCGAAGGTGCCCGGAATCGAGAAGATCAACGTCAAGCCGCAGGTCGACGAGTGGCGTTTCCCGGACGGCCACGCGGTGATCGTGCTCTCCGAGGGGCGGCTGCTCAACCTCGGCAACGCGACCGGCCACCCGAGCTTCGTGATGTCGACGTCCTTCTCCAACCAGGTCATCGCCCAGGTCGAGCTGTACGCCAAGATCGGCGAGTACGGCAAGCAGGTGTACGTGCTGCCCAAGCACCTTGACGAGAAGGTGGCCCGGCTGCACCTGGACGCGTTCGGCGCCAAGCTGACCGTGCTCACCAAGGCCCAGGCGGACTACATCGGCGTCGACGTGGCCGGCCCGTACAAGCCGGAGCACTACCGCTACTGATCCGACGGCGTACTCAGGCGGCCAGGCCGAGGGCCTCGGCGGCGGCTCGGCCGTTGGCGTGACTCGCACCGTACGTGGTGACGAAGGCACGCACCCCGGCCGGGCGCCAGGCCGACGGCCAGCCCATCTCCACTACCGCGACCGGGTGCCGGGCGGCCAGCCGTTCGATCAGGTCACCGGCACCGGGCACCCGGTGCAGGTGCCGGCCGACCAGCACCAACGGCCGGCCGTCGGCGGCCGTCGCGACCTGCTCGGCGGTCACCTCGGCCGGCGCCACCCGCAGCTGCCGGGCGGCGCCGAGGTGCGGTCCGAGGCCCCACGGCACCCGGCCCTCGGCGATCGTCGAGCCGGCGGTCAGCTGCACCACCAGTGCGTCGGCCAGCCCGTCGAGGGTGCCTTCCACCCGGACGGCGCGGCGGGCGGCGGCGTACCCCAGATCGGCCGGGCCGGCGGTTCCATCCGCCGCCGGCCGGACCACGGCGGCCAGCGCGGTCACCCGGTCGGCCGCCTGCTCGACCCGGCCGACCGGCAGCGTCCCGTCGCCGATCGCGGCGACGATGCCCGCCGCGATCCGTTCGACCAGTGCGTGGTCGACCCGGGCGCCGATGCAGAGCAGGTCGGCACCGGCGGCCAGGGCGGCGACCGCCGCCGGGACGATCCCACCGGCGGCCAGCGTGGCGCCGCGCATCTCCAACGCGTCGGTGACGATCACCCCGGTGAAGCCGTACTCGTCGCGGAGCAGGCCGGTCAGCGCGGCCCGGCTGAAGGTGGCCGGCGCGTCGCCGGTCAACGTCGGGACCCGGATGTGCGCGGTCATGATCGCCGGGGTGCCGGCTTCGACCACGGCGGCGAACGGCGGCAGGTCCCGCCGGCGCAGCACCGCCATCGGTACGTCGACAGTGGGCAGTTCGAGGTGCGAGTCGGTGACCGTTGCGCCGTGGCCGGGGAAGTGCTTGGCGCAGCCGGCGACCCCGGCGTCGGCCAGCCCGGCGACGGCCGCCGCCGCGTGCGTGGCGACCAGCGCCGGATCGGCCCCGAACGACCGGGTGCCGATGATCGGGTTGTCGTCGGAGGTGTTCACGTCGACGGTCGGTGCCAGATCGAGGTTCGCCCCGCAGGTGGCGAGCTCGTCGCCGATCGCCCGGTAGACCTGCCGGGTCAGTGCCGGGTCGTCGACCGCGCCGAGCGCCGCGTTGCCGGGGTACGGGCTGCCGGTGGCGTGCGCCAGCCGGGTGACGTCGCCGCCCTCCTCGTCGATGGCGACCAGCACGTCGTCCCGGGCGGCCCGCAGCGCGGCGGTGGCGGCCCGCAGCTGCTCGGGTCGGTCCACGTTGCCGCCGAACAGGGTGTGTCCGGCGAGCCCGTCGCCGACCAGGTCCACCGCCCACTGCGGGACGGTGGTGCCGGGGTAGGCGGCGAGCAGGGTGCGCAGCGCCAGTCGCCGCAGCGCCGGGTCGTTCGGCATGTTCTCCCCCTCCGTGGCGTCTCCGCGGTCCGAGTGGCGCACCGGGGAGGCGCTGTTCGTTGCCGGTGAGTGCCGGGTCGTCCGACCGCCGAGGGTGTCACCGGCGACTACGCTACGGCTACTTCCGTTGCGGATGCCAAGATAATAGTTAACTTTCCTAAATTCTAGAGGACGACCACATGGGTTCCCCGCGCCTGCCCGGCACGCCCCGGCTGCTGCGAGCGCTCAACGACCGGGCGGCGCTGGAGCTGCTCATCGCCCGCGGACCACTCACCCGGGCCCAGCTCGGCGAGCTGACCGGACTGTCCAAAGTGACAGCGTCGCAGCTGGTCGAGCGGCTGGAAGGACGCGGGCTGGTCACCCGGGTCGGCGAGCAGGCCGGTGGCCGGGGCCCCAACGCCCAGCTGTACGCCGTACAGCCGGCCAGCGCGCACGTCGTCGGAGTCGACGTCGGACCGGACCGGGTGGTGGCCGCCTGCGTCGACATCACCGGATCGGTGATCGGCCGGGTCGAGCAGTCCACCAGGGACACCGACGATCCGGTCGGTGTGGTGCACAACGCGGTCGTGCGGGCCGCCAGCAGCGCCGAGACCCAGCTGGCCAGCGTACGGCGGGTGGTGCTGGGCACCCCCGGCCTGGTCGATCCGGCCAACGGCGACATCACCTTCGCGTACAACCTGCCGCGCTGGCACCGCGGCCTGCTCGCCGCGCTGCGCGAGGACCTGGACACCACCGTCGTGTTCGAAAACGACGTCAACCTCGCCGCGGTCGCCGAGGCACACGCCGGTGCTGCCCGCGACGTGCCCGACTTCGTGCTGGTCTGGGCCGGCGTCGGGGTCGGCCTGGCGATCATGCTCGGCGGCCGGTTGCACCACGGCAGCACCGGCGCGGCCGGCGAGATCGGCTACCTGCCGGTGCCCGGCGCACCGATCCCGCGCGACGTCTCCCGCCGGGCCAAGCCGGCGTTCCAGCAGCTCGCCGGTGCCGACGCGGTCCGCGCGGTGGCCCGCGAACACGGGTTCCGGGCGGCCAGCGCGGGCGACGCGGTGCGGGCCGCGATCGCCGCCGGCACCCGGGGCGGGCCGTTGCTCGACGAGCTGGCCCGCCGGCTCGCGCTCGGCGTCGCCAGCAGCTGCGTGGTGCTCGACCCGCCGCTGGTCGTGCTGACCGGTGAGGTCGGCCAGGCCGGCGGCAGCGCCCTGGCCGAGCGGGTGCAGCACGAGGTCGCCGCGATCAGCCTGGTCGCGCCCCGGGTGGTGGTCACCGAGCTGACCGAGGAGCCGGTGCTGCAGGGCGCCCTGCGGACCGCCCTCGACGCGGCCCGCGACGAGGTCTTCGGATCCACCGTGGCCTGACCCCGGCGACACCCGTCGGGTGGTGCCGGCCACCCCGGCGCGGCCAGGTGGGGCGGCACCACCGGCGGCGTGATTGGATGGTCCGGTGCCTACCGTTGCTGACGACCTGGTGATCGAGCTCGACTCAGTGGGCGTGACCCGCTCCGGCACGGCCCTGCTGCAGGACATCACCCTGCGGGTGCAGCCCGACCAGCGGTGGGTGGTGCTCGGCCCGAACGGTGCCGGCAAGACCACCCTGCTCAGCCTCGCCGCCGGCCGGCTGCACCCGACGACCGGGACCGTCCGGGTCCTCGACGAGCAGCTGGGGCGCACCGACCTGGCGGAGCTGCGAACCCGGATCGGGCTGACCACCGCCTCCCTCGCCGAACGGATCCCCGGCACCGAGCGGGTGCTCGACGTGGTGCTGACCGCCGCATGGTCGGTGGTCGGCCGGTGGCGGGAGCGCTACGACGAGCTCGACGTGGGTCGGGCGCAGGAGCTGCTCGGCCAGTTCGGCGTGGCCGGGCTGGCGCAGCGCGAGTACGGGACCCTCTCCGAAGGTGAACGCAAGCGGGTGCAGATCGCCCGGGCGCTGATGACCGATCCGGAGCTGCTGCTGCTCGACGAGCCGGCGGCCGGGCTCGACCTCGGTGCCCGCGAGGAGCTGGTCGGCCGGCTCGGGGTCCTCGCCCAGGACCCGCATTCCCCGGCGTTGATGCTGGTCACCCACCACGTGGAGGAGATCCCGCCGGGCTTCACCCACGCCCTGCTGCTGCGCGGCGGCACCGTCGTCGCGGCCGGCGAGCTGGCCGCCACGATCACCGGCGAGCACCTGTCGGAGACGTTCGGCGTGCCGCTGGTCGTCGAGCGGGCGGGCCAGCGGTACACCGCCCGGGCCGCCTGAGCGGAGGACGTCGTGACAGCGCCGCGGATCGCGGTGGTGGGCAGCGCGAACATGGACCTGGTCGCGACCGCGCCGAGACTGCCGTCGCCGGGGGAGACCCTGCTCGGCACCGACTTCGTCACGGTGCCCGGCGGCAAGGGTGCCAACCAGGCGATCGCGGCGGCCCGCGCCGGTGGCGACTGCGTGTTCCTCGGCGCGGTCGGCTCGGACGCCTTCGGCGTCACCCTGACCGGCCGGATCGCCCGGTCCGGGGTGGACACGAGCCAGCTGCGGGTGGTGTACGGGTCGTCCGGCGTCGCGATCGTGATGGTCAACGCGGCCGGCGAGAACGCGATCGTCGTCACCCCGGGTGCCAACGCGGCATTCCGTGGGCTCACCGAGCCGGAGCTGGCGGCGGTGCGCGACGCCGACGTGCTGGTGGCGCAGTTGGAGATTCCGTTGGAGACGGTGCTGGCCGCCGCGGCGGCGGCCCACGAGGCGGGCACCCGGGTGATCCTCAACGCCGCCCCGGCCCGCGAGCTGCCGGCCGAACTGCTCGACGCGGTGGATCTGCTGGTGGTCAACGAGGCTGAGGCGCGGGCGATCGTCGGCGTCGGGCGGGAGGATCCGGCGGCGCTGCTGACGGTGGTCCGTCGGGCGGTGCTCACCCTGGGTGCCGAGGGTGCCTGGTTCGCCGACCGCGACGGTACGGTGCACCACGTGCCGGCTTTTCCGGTCGAGACGGTGGACTCCACCGCCGCCGGTGACGCGTTCACCGGCGCGCTCGCGGTCGCCTGGGGCGAGGGCCGGGACCTGGTGTCCGCGGTCCGGTGGGCGTCGGCGGCCGGCGCGGCCTGCGTACGCCGCCTGGGGGCCTCGGTGTCGTTGCCGCAGCGCGCCGAGATCGACGTCCTGGCCGGCTGATCGCGTCCTGGCCGGCTGGCTACCCGCGAAACGCCGGTGCCGGGTGGCGCGGGTGCGGGATCATCGAGACATGCGAGTCATTCTCAACCTGCTCTGGCTCATCTTCGGCGGCGGCATCGTGCTCGGCCTCGGGTACGCGGTGGCAGCGCTCGTCTGCTTCGTGCTGATCGTCACGATCCCGTTCGGGGTGGCGTCGCTGCGGTTGGCCTACTACTCCCTCTGGCCGTTCGGCCGGACGCTGGTCGCGAAGCCAGGGGCGGGGATCGGCTCCGGGCTGGCGAACATCCTCTGGGTGGTGCTGGCCGGCTGGTGGCTGGCGCTCACCCACATCGTGACCGGCGTGACGCTCTGTCTGACGATCATCGGCATCCCGTTCGGCATCGCCAACTTCAAGTTGGTGCCGGCGGCGTTCTGGCCGCTGGGCCGGGAGGTCGTCGACGTCGAGGATCTGCGTCGCCCGGGGCTGGTCCACGCCTGACCCGGCCGGCCAGCGAGTCCCTGCCCGGTGCCGGTCAGGTGATCGGCACCGGCGCTGGCCCACTCTGATCAGTCGGCTTCGCCGGCCGGACCGCTGCGTCCGGCGAGCCGTTCGTAGCGCTGCCGGGCGGCCTGCGCGGTGCCCAGGCCGAGCCCGAAGGCGATCGCCTGCCAGGTGAGTCCCCGGCTCCGGGCGGCCTCCAGCAGGCCCAGTTCGACGGCGTCGAGGTCGGCGCGGACCGGGGCGACCAGGGTCAGAGCCGCGATCAGGTCGCTGACGTCCAGCTCCGGCTCGTCCGGGTCGGCCTTGGCGCCGCCACTGGCCAGGCTGAGTGCCAGCCGTACCGCCTCGTACGGGTCGACCACCTGCGGGTGCAGATGGCGGTGCCGCCGCGCGGTGGTGTCGGCGTGCCGCTCAGCGATCCGGAGCAGGGCATCGTGCCGACGGTGCGCCCGCGACTGCGCCGCGTCGGGCGGGGCGAACAGGTCGTCAGTGGTCACAGTGTCGACTCAAGCACGCCAACGCACCGATGTCAACTCAACGTTTTCAACAGAACGTTTAGCAACCGTGTTGCTCCGGTCAGGGGGTCGGGCGGCCGGTCAGGATCCGGGGACCGGACGGGGTGATGGCGACCGTGTGTTCGGAGTGGGCGGTACGGGAGCCGTCGGCGGAGCGGATCGTCCAGCCGTCCTCGTCGTACCGGATCTTGTTGGTGGAGTGGCAGAACCAGGGTTCGATCGCGATGGTCAGGCCGGGGTCGAGCCGCATCCCACGGCCGGCACGGCCGGTGTTGGCGACGTGCGGGTCCTCGTGCATGGTGCGGCCGATGCCGTGACCGCCGAACTCGCCGTTGACGCTGTAGCCGTACGAACCGGCGACCTCGCCGATCGCGGCGCAGACGTCGCCGAGCCGGCCGCCGGGCTGGGCGGCGGCGATCGCCGCCGCGAGGGCGACCTCGGTTGCCTCGATCAGCCGCAGATCGGCCGGATCGGGGGTGCCGACGATGACGGAGACCGCGGAGTCGGCCACCCAGCCGTCGATACCGACCGCCATGTCGATGCTGAGCAGGTCACCGTCGCGCAGCACGTAGTCGTGCGGGAGGCCGTGCAGCACCGCGTCGTTGACCGACAGGCACAGCACGTTGCGGAACGGACCGCGGCCGAACGACGGGGCATAGTCCCAGTAGCAGGACTCGGCGCCGCGTTCGGCGATCCGCCGCCGGGCGTGGTGTTCGATGTCCATCAGGTTGACGCCGACCGCGGCGACACCGCTCAGCTCGGCGAGCAGCTCGCCGACGAACTGGCCGGTAATCGCCATCCGGTCGATCTCCTGGGCGGACTTGAGCTCGATCACGACAGACTCCCTCTCCCTCTGCGGTATTTTTATACCACGTCGGATCGAGGGCGCGCCGGAGGGCTATCCTGCTGGGCATGGTTCGCCAACCACTCACCGCCGAACAGATCGCCGCAGGCCAGCGACTCGGCGCCGCTCTGCGGGTCGCGCGGGCCGGCCGCAGCCTCGTCGAGGTGGCGCTGGCGGCCGGGATCTCCCCCGAGACGCTGCGCAAGATCGAAGCGGGCCGGCTTCCGGCGCCGGCGTTCGGCACCGTGGTGCGGCTCAGCCAGGCCCTCGACGTCCCCCTCGGTGACCTGGCCGACGTCTGGCTGGCCCAGATGCCCGTCCGCCAGGCGTCCTAGCGCTGTTCTGGCGTTCACTCGCCCGGTGGCAGGGCCTCGTCCTCGCCGAGCCGGTCCGCGCCCCGGCGGCGCAACATCCGCAGACCCGGGATGCCGGCCACCGCCAGTTTCAGGTCCCGGGTCACCTCCAGCAGGTCGTGGATGTCCGGCCCGACCCGGTCCAGGGTGGCCAGGATCGGCAGCACGTCGGCCTTGAGATGCTGGGTCAGCCGGGGCAGCTCGTCAACCAGCCGGACCGCCGCGTCCACCTCATCCTCGCTCAACTGCTCGACGAAGTGCCGGGCCATCGGGGCACCCCGGCGCAGCGCCGGCTCGTACTCGCCGATCAGCTCGACCGACCGGTCGGCGATCTCCTCGCTGCGCCCCACCAGGCGGCTGGCCCCCACCGCCACCCGGTCGGCGTCGGTGAGCAGCGTCTGCGCGGCAGCCGCCACCCGGGTCGCGGCCGCCACCGCGTCGGTCGCCGCCGTGGCGATCGTCTCCACCCGTAGCGTCGCCTCCTCCGCCTCCGCGACCACTCGCTCGCTGCGGTCGAGCAGCACCTCGACCCGGTCGACCACGGTGCCGACCCGTTGCACCAGAGCCTCGATCTCATCCAGTACGGCGAATGCGCGCGACGGCACGGCGGCGTACTCGGAGGTGAGCCGGCCCATCCGGGTCGCCACCTCACCGGCCTGGCCGGTGGCCCGTCCGGCCGCGCCGGTCACCGCACCGGCGACCTGCCCGACGGTAAATCTGGTCAGTGCGATGAGACTCGCCGGAGACGGCAGCGGGAGCGGCATCTCCCTATTGTGCGGCGCGCCGGCCACCACCGCTGGCGCGCCGGTCGGCGGAACCCGGCGTGGGCCGGGGCGGCGCCGGCCGGCCCGGTGTTGCCCGGCCCGGTATGGCTCGGGTCGGCGTGGCGCGGGCCGGGACAGGCGCTTGCGATGCCAGCGCGGCCTCGACCGCACGGCGTAGCGCGCGGTGGATGCGGCCCACCCGCAGCGCGTCCCGGTCGGACACCAGTAGCACCGGGGCGCCCCGTACCTCGACCCAGAGTTCGAGCAGGTGCGCCCCCCGGTCGTAGGAGTCGTCGAGCAGCCCGAGCAGCAGGTCCGCGATCGGGATGATGACCAGCCCGACCAGGATCGATCCACCGATCAGCGCGATGGTGACGGTCGGCGAGGCGTCGATGGTCAGTGCGGTGACCAGCCCGATGATCGCGGTCGCCACCGGGGCCAGGAAGGCGACGCCGACCATTCCCCGGCCGGCCAGGGCGCTCCACGAGCGGGCGCCCCGCCGCTGCCAGATCCGGTGCACCTGGGTGAGCGGATGTCGGTGCTGGTCCACCCGGATCTCGGTGGAGGTGATCCGTACGGATTTGTCATCGTAATAGGTGATCATCCGCCTGCCTCCCTCACGTTGTGGATCACGTTACCCACACTCCGGCGCGCCCCGTAGGCTGTCCCAGAACGCGACGTCGATGGGGAGGTTCGCCGTGTCGGAGTTGGTGCTGGTCGAGGTCGAGCAGGGGGTGGCCACCATCCGGCTGGCCCGGCCACCGATGAACGCACTGAACGCGGCGGTGCAGGAGCAGCTGCGCGACGCCGCACGTACCGTCGCCGACGACGAGCGGGTCCGGGCGGTCGTGGTCTACGGCGGAGAGAAGGTCTTCGCCGCCGGCGCCGACATAAAAGAGATGGCCGATATGTCGTACGTAGACATGGCTGCCCGCGCGGCGCAGCTGTCCAGCGCCTTCGACGCGGTCGCCCGGATCCCGAAACCGGTGGTCGCCGCGATCACCGGCTACGCCCTCGGCGGCGGCTGCGAGCTGGCCCTGGCCTGCGACTGGCGGGTGGTCGCCGAGGACGCCAAGCTCGGCCAGCCGGAGATCAAGCTGGGGGTCATCCCCGGTGCCGGCGGCACCCAGCGGCTGGCCCGGCTGGTCGGCCCGGCCCGCGCCAAAGACATCATCCTGACCGGACGGATGGTCGACGCCGCCGAGGCCGGGCGGATCGGCCTGGCCGACCGCGTCGTCCCGGCCGACCAGGTGTACGCGGCGGCACTCGACATGGTGCGGCCGTTCGTCACCGGACCGGCCCAGGCGGTCAAGGCGGCCAAGTTGGCCATCGACGGGGGCCTGGAGATGGACCTCGCCTCCGGCCTGGCCTGGGAGAGTCAACTGTTCGCCGGTCTGTTCGCCACCGACGACCGCACCGAGGGGATGGCGGCGTTCGTCGCCAAGCGCAAGCCCGACTTCACCGGTCGCTAGCCCGTACCGGCTTTCGGCCGGCCCCTGAACCGGCTCGGTGTCGGCGGTGCCGGACACGCTTGGGTGCCGGGCGAAGTGACTGGGCGGTAACCTGCTCGGGGGCGCGCCGGCCGGGCGGGCCCGGGGCGACGGGAGGCAGCGGCGATGGCGGAGCGGATCGAGGGGCACGGCGGGACGTTGGCGCTGGCCGCCGCGCAGGCGTACGGCGTACGTGAGCTGTTCACCCTCTCCGGCGGCCACATCTTTCCGCTCTACGACGCCGCGCACGCCGCCGACTTCCCGATCTACGACGTACGGCACGAGCAGACCGCCGTCTTCGCCGCCGAGGCGGTAGCGAAACTGCAGCGTCGTCCCGGGCTGGCCGCACTCACCGCCGGTCCCGGCGTCACCAACGGCATCTCCGGTCTGACCAGCGCCTTCTTCAACGCCGCGCCGGTGCTGGTGCTCGGCGGCCGGGCACCCGCGTTCCGCTGGGGGTCGGGCAGCCTGCAGGAGATCGACCACGTACCGCTGGTCGCCCCGGTCACCAAGCACGCCGCCACGGTCGCCGCGACCGACGACGTACCAGCTGCGGTCGGTGCCGCGCTGTCCGCCGCGCTCACCCCGCACCGCGGCCCGGCCTTCCTCGACCTGCCGCTGGAGGTCGTCTTCTCGACCGCCGAGGTGACCACGCCGACCGCCGACGCGGTGCCGGTGGTCGAGCCGGACCCGGACGAGGTCGCCCGCGCGGCCCGGCTGATCGCCGCCGCCGACCGTCCGGTGATCGTCGCCGGTTCCGACGTGTACGCCGGGGACGCCGTCGCCGCGTTGCGGGAAGCCGCCGAGGCGCTGCAGGTGCCGGTCTTCACCAACGGCATGGGGCGTGGATCGCTGCCGCCGGGGCACCCGCTGGCCTTCGCGAAGGCGCGGCGGGTCGCGTTCGGTCGGGCCGACGTGGTGGTCGTGGTCGGCACCCCGCTGGACTTCCGGCTCAGTTTCGGTGACTTCGGCGCCGCCCAGGTGGTGCACGTCGTCGACGCGCCGAGCCAGCGGGCGACCCACGTGCAGCCGGCCGTTTCGCCCGCCGGTGACCTGCGGCTGATCCTGTCCGCGTTCGCCGACCACAGCGGCGACCGGGCCGACCACACCGGCTGGCTGGCCGACCTGCGCGCCGCCGAGGAGCAGGCCCGGGCACGGGACGCGGCCGAGCTCGCCGCCGAGTCCGACCCGATCCGCCCGTCGCGGATCTACGGCGAGCTGCGGGCGGTGCTCGACCCGGACGCCGTCACCATCGGCGACGGCGGTGACTTCGTCTCGTACGCCGGCCGTTACCTGGAGCCGTCGGTGCCCGGCAGTTGGCTCGACCCTGGCCCGTACGGCTGCCTCGGCACCGGCATGGGCTACGCGATGGGCGCCCGACTCACCTACCCGGACCGGCAGGTCTGCCTGCTGATGGGCGACGGCGCGGCCGGCTTCTCGCTGATGGACGTCGAGTCGCTGGCCCGGCAGAAGCTGCCGGTGGTGATCGTGGTCGGCAACAACGGCATCTGGGGGTTGGAGAAGCACCCGATGCGCGCCATGTACGGCTACGACGTCGCCGCCGATCTGCAGCCAGGGCTGCGCTACGACGAGATCGTCGGGGTGCTGGGCGGCGCGGGGGAGATGGTCACCAAGGCCGGCGACATCGGTCCGGCGCTGCGCCGGGCCTTCGACGCCGGGGTGCCGTACCTGGTCAATGTGTTGACCGACCCGGACGACGCCTAACCGCGCTCGTCGAACCTGGCCTGAGCGCTGGTCGGGCCTGGCCTGACGGATCGCCGACCCGATCTGGTCGGCAAATGCTTGGCGGAATGTCGGTCCTGTCGTTCATTGTGGGTCTGCAGACAAACGACAGGAGTGAGGATGTCGCACGCGATCTGGGCCGAGGGCCTGGTCAAGCGATTCGGCGCGACGACCGCGTTGGCCGGGGTGGATCTCGCGGTCCGTACCGGCACCGTGTTCGGGCTGCTCGGGCCGAACGGGGCCGGCAAGACCACCGTGGTCCGGGTGCTCGCCACCCTGTTGCGGCCGGACGCCGGGCACGCCCGGGTGCAGGGCTTCGACGTGGTCGGCCAGGCACACCAGGTCCGCCGGTTGATCGGCCTGACCGGGCAGTACGCCTCGGTCGACGAGACGCTGACCGGCGTGGAAAACCTGATCATGATTGGTCGGTTGCTGGGGTCGTCGCGGCGTGACGCGCGCGCCCGCGCCCGGCAACTGCTGGCCGAGTTCCAGCTCACCGATGCCGCTGATCGCGCGGCGAAGACCTACTCGGGCGGTATGCGCCGCCGGCTCGATCTGGCCGCCAGCCTGGTGGGACGGCCTCAGGTGCTGTTCCTCGACGAACCGACCACCGGGCTGGACCCGCGCAGCCGCAACGAGCTGTGGGAGCTGGTCCGTGGGCTGGTCACCGGTGGTGTGACGGTGCTGCTCACCACCCAGTACCTGGAGGAGGCCGACCAGTTGGCCGACGAGTTGGCCGTGGTCGACCACGGGCGGGTGATCGCCGGCGGTACGCCGGAGGAGCTGAAGGCCAAGACCGGTGCCCAGGTCCTCGCGGTGCGCCCGACCGATCCGAAACAGTTGCCGACGGTGCTGACTACGCTGCGGGACCTGTCCGGCAACGAGCCGTCGTTGGCCCAGACCACGGTGACGGTGAGCACCGCCGATGCGGACCTGCTGCCGGCGGTGGTCCGCCGGCTCGACGAGTCCGGGGTGAAGGTCGGTGAGCTGGCGTTGCGCAGCTCCAGCCTGGATGAGGTCTTCCTGTCGCTCACCGGCCACCGGGCCGATCCGGGCTCCGGCGGTTCTGCGGCCGGTACCGGTTCTGCGGCCGGTACCGGCGAGCGGCCGACGCCGGCGACCGGGCCGGCCGGTACGGGAGCACAGCCGACCGCCGCCACCATGGAGGGAATCCGTTGACCGCCACCACCGTCACCACGCCCGAACTGCCCGGGCGGCACCAGTGGGTCAGTCCGGTGGCCGGGCTGCGGCATACCGGCACCCTGGCCTGGCGGAGCCTGGTGCAGATCAAGCACAACCCATTGGAACTGCTTGATCTCAGCGTCCAACCGCTGATGTTCCTGCTGCTGTTCACCTATGTGTTCGGCGGTGCGATCGCCGGCACGCCGGGGGACTATCTGACCTTCGCGTTGCCGGGAATCATCGTGCAGAACGCCCTTTTCGCGACGATGACCACGGGATTCGGGCTGAACACCGACCTCACCAAGGGGGTGTTCGACCGGTTGCGTTCGTTACCGATCGCCCGGTGGGCGCCGCTGGCCGGGCGAATTCTGGCCGACACCGTCAAGCAGGCCTGGTCGGTGCTGCTGCTGCTAGGTGTCGGGATGATCCTCGGCTACCGGGTCGACGGTGGTCCGGTCGGCCTGCTCGGTGCGTTCGCGCTGATTCTGGCCTTCACACTGGCCGCGTCGTGGATCTCGGTGCTGGTCGGGGTGATGGTCAGCGAGCCGGAGAAGGTGCAGATCTTCGGCTTCATGGTGATCTTTCCGCTGACCTTCACCAGTAACGCATTCGTGCCGACCGAGACCATGCCGGGCTGGCTTCAGGCCTGGGTCGAGGTCAACCCGGTGACGATCCTCGCCGACGGCCTGCGTGGCCTGCTCAGTGGCGTGCCCGCCGCCGGCCCGGTCGGCTACTCGCTGCTCTGGGCAGCCGGCATCGCGGCGGTGTTCGCGCCGCTGGCACTCGCCCGGTTCAAGCGTCGGGTCTGACCTGACCGTCCTCCGGGCGGGCCGCTCGGGTCGCCCGAGTCAGGCACCTGACTCGGGCCGGCGGTCCTCCCGGGGGTCTGCGGCGTCCCGGCGGCGCAGATCGTCCTCCCGGCGGCGCAGATCCTCCTCCCACCGTTCGAAGAGCTCGCGATCCTGCTTCGACTTCTCGGCGTCGAGCGCGCGCAGGAACTCGGGATCGTCGTCGGGGGCCGCCGGGCGGTTGCGCGGTGGCGGGGTGCCGGTCGGTCGGGGGACGCCGCCGAGCGGTGACGGGCTGCCGAAGCCGGGCCGGCGGCTGAGGAACCAGGCAGCCGGCCCGAGGAGGGGGATGACGATGATGACCGGCACCCAGAGCAGGCGCGGCAGGGCACGGACGTCACCTTTCTCCGCTGAGAGGCAGCTGATCAGCGCCACCGCCATGAGCACGACGTGGAGCATGAAGAGCAGGATGAACACGCGGGCCATCCCGCAATGATGCCCCGCCCGGCGGGCTCAGCCTAGTCACCTGAGGATCAGGATCATGCCGAGCACCGCGTAACCGGCGGTGACCAGCCCCAGCAGGGGCACCTCGGCGCTGATCTGTCCGG
Source organism: Micromonospora sp. LOL_013 (assembly GCF_048060315.1). Lineage (NCBI taxonomy): Bacteria > Bacillati > Actinomycetota > Actinomycetes > Micromonosporales > Micromonosporaceae > Micromonospora > Micromonospora sp. LOL_013. Next base: position 16,568 of record NZ_JBHMIQ010000035.1, on the reverse strand, counting down.
CTACCGGACGTCGTGGGCCGCTGGCGTGCCGGTAGGCGTAGCCGATCAGCCCGGCCCAACCGACCACCGCGAACAGCCCGAGCAGCATGGCGACTCCGCCCCGCTCGACGGCCAGCCGCATGGTCAGCGCCACCACCAGGGTGAGAGCCAGAGCCGACCGCCGCCAGGCCAGCCGGGTCCGTTCGGGCTGTAGCCCCGGATCGCGGGTCGGCGGGCCGTGCTCGTCGGCCGGCGGGTCTGGATCAGCCACTGGCCGCCTCGACCAGTACGACGATAGTCAACGCGGTGGCACCGACACCGACACAGATAGCGAGGAACGCCGGAAAGCGGGACGCCGGTAGGTCGGTGCCCAGTCGCATGGCCCGCTCGGTGCGGGCCCAGTGGTCGACCGCCCGCAGCGCGACGGCCCCGCCGAGCAGCAGCAGGGTCACCGCCAGCCCTTCCCGCAGATGGACCACGGACAGCTCAGGCAGGAACTGCGCGATGGCCAGCCCGCCGGCGACCAACGCCAGGGCGGTCCGGATCCAGGCGAGGAAGGTACGCTCGTTCGCCAGCGAGAACCGGTAGTCGGGCGCGGTGCCGATCCGGCGCAGCTCCTGGGGATCGAACCACCGGCGCAGCGCACTCCACACGTGGATCATTATCGCCGGCTAGACTTCTTGTCTGTGGCCGAGCTGACCGATGACGAGCGCAGCACGCTGAAGACCGGCGCTTTCGGCGCCGTCTACCTGGTGTCGGCTGCGGACCCGGGGCTGGTGTCGATGGTCCGGGAGAGCTTCGCCGCCTCGGACGTGTTCGCCGGGACATCGGGTCTGGTGAACGACGTGCTGACCAGCGGCGAGTTGCCCAAGTTGGCACGGGACACCCCGGAGGCGGTGGAGCAGCTGGTGCTGCCGGCGCTGCGGCAGTCGGTGGCGGTACTCACCGCGAAGGCCCCGCACGATCTGGAGCACTACCGGTCGGCGGTGACCGAGGCGGTCGACCGGGTGGCGCGGGCCGCGTCCGGGGTCGACCCGGCGGAGACGGCGATGATTTCCAAGATCAGGCAGGCGCTGGCCACTCCCTCCTGACCGATCCGTCCTCCTGGCCGATCCGTCACCTCTGCTGACCAGGGCGGCCGTTTGGTCCGGCCGGCCCGTCGGCGGGGCCGTTTGGCCCTTGGCTACTTGCGGGTAACATAGTGGGTGGGGCATTCCACAGCGATGCTCGGTTGACCGATCGTTAAGGAAAGCGGCAGGCTGCGCCGAGAGTGGTAGAGCAGCACCACCTACAGGAGGGGTGTCGAAGCGCGATGAACATCGTCGTACTCGTCAAGCAGGTGCCCGATTCCGGCGCGGAACGCGCCCTGCGCGGCGACGACAACACCGTCGACCGCGGGTCGGCCAACAACGTGATCAATGAGATGGACGAGTACGCGATCGAGGAGGCGCTGCGGCTGCGGGAGGCCAACGGCGGTGAGGTGACGATCCTCACCATGGGCCCGGACCGCGCGGCCGAGTCGATTCGCAAGGCGCTGTCGATGGGGCCGGACAAGGCGGTGCACGTCGTCGACGACGCCCTGCACGGCTCCTGCGCGGTCGCCACCTCCAAGGTTCTCGCCGCAGCGCTCGGCACCCTCGGGGCGGATCTGATCCTCTGCGGCGCCGAGTCCACCGACGGGCGGGTGCAGGTGATGCCACACATGCTCGCCGAACGGCTCGGCATCGCCGCCCTGACCGGCGCCCGCAAGCTGACCGTCGACGGCGGCACGCTCACCGTCGAACGGCAGAACGAAGAGGGCTACGAGGTGGTCAGCGCCGCAACCCCGGCGGTGGTCTCGGTGTGGGACACCATCAACGAGCCGCGCTACCCCTCGTTCAAGGGGATCATGGCGGCGAAGAAGAAGCCGGTGCAGAGCCTGTCCCTGGCCGATCTGGGTGTCGCCGCCAGCGAGGTCGGCTTCGACGGGGCGACCAGTGAGGTCGTCGAGCACCACAAGCGCCCGCCACGGTCGGCGGGGCAGAAGGTCGTCGACGACGGCGAGGCCGGCGTACAGCTGGTCGAGTTCCTGGCGTCCGAGAAGTTCGTGTGAGCGGGGAGGTTGACATGGCTGAGGTTCTCGTTGTCGTCGAGGCCACCGGTGAGTTCGGCGTCAAGAAGGTCACCCTGGAGTTGCTGACCCTGGCCCGCAAGCTGGGCGGCGAGGTGTCCGCGGTGGTGCTCGGCGGGCCCGGCGCGGCCGCCGCGATGACCGACAAGCTCGGTGAGTACGGCGCCAGCAAGGTGTACGCCGCCGAGGGCGAGGAGATCGACGGCTACCTCGTCGCTCCGAAGGTGACCGTGCTGGCCGAGCTGATCGGCCGGGTACAGCCCGGCGCGGTGCTGCTCGCCTCCTCCCAGGAGGGCAAGGAAATCGCCGGGCGGCTCGCCGTACGGCTGGACAACGGCCTGCTGACCGACGTGGTCGACCTGGCCGCCGACGGCACCGCGACCCAGATCGCGTTCGCCGGCGCCACCATCGTCACCTCCCGGGTCACCCGGGGCCTGCCGCTGGTGACGCTGCGGCCCAACTCGGTGGCGCCCGAGCCGGCCCCGGCCACCCCGCAGGTGGAGCAGCTGCAGGTGCAGGTCACCGACTCCGACAAGCTGGCCAGGGTGGTCGAGCGGGTCGCCGAGCAGTCCGGCTCCCGACCGGAGCTCACCGAGGCTTCGGTGGTCGTCTCCGGCGGGCGCGGTGTCGGCAGCGGCGACAACTTCAAACTGGTCGAGGAGCTCGCCGACCTGCTCGGTGGCGCGGTGGGCGCCTCCCGGGCCGCGGTCGACTCCGGGTTCTACCCGCACCAGTTCCAGGTGGGGCAGACCGGCAAGACCGTCTCCCCGCAGCTGTACGTGGCGCTGGGTATCTCCGGGGCGATCCAGCACCGGGCCGGCATGCAGACCGCGAAGACCATTGTGGCGGTCAACAAGGACGGCGAGGCGCCGATCTTCGAGCTCGCCGACTTCGGTGTGGTTGGTGACCTGAACAAGGTGGTCCCGCAGGCAGCCGAGGAGATCCGCAAGCGCAAGTGAGGTGACCGTCTCGCAGTGCGTCGTGGTCACCGCCGTACCGACCTGGCCGGTCGGGTCCAGCCGCCTATCCGCCGGACCCGACCCGGCGGATAGGCTTGCTGGTGATGGCTTATCTCGACCACGCTGCGACCACGCCGATGCTCGACGAGGCGGTGGAGACCTACGTCGCCATCGCCCGTCGGGTCGGTAACGCGTCGTCACTGCACGCCGCCGGACGGGCGGCCCGGCGTACAGTCGAGGAGGCACGGGAGCGGGTCGCTGCCGCCCTCGGCGCCCGGCCGTCCGAGGTGATCTTCACCGCTGGCGGTACGGAGAGCGACAACCTCGCGGTCAAGGGGATCTTCTGGGCACGTTCGGCGGCGGCTCCTGCCCGGCGGCGGATCCTGGCCAGCACCGTCGAGCACCACGCCGTGCTCGACGCCGTGCAGTGGCTCGCCGAGCACGGGCAGGCCCAGGTGACCTGGCTGCCGGTGGACGCCACCGGTCGGGTCGACGCCGCCACCGCACAGGCCGAGCTGGACGCCGTCGCCGACGAGCTGGCCCTGGTCACCGTCATGTGGGCGAACAACGAGGTCGGCACCGTGCAACCGGTCGCCGCCGTCGCGGCGATGGCCGCGCGGGCCGGCGTACCGCTGCACACCGACGCGGTACAGGCGGTCGGCCAGGTCCCGGTCGACTTCGCCGCCAGTGGCGCCGCCGCGCTGACCGTCAGCGGTCACAAGCTCGGCGGCCCGGCCGGCGTGGGTGCCCTGCTGCTCGGCCGGGACGTCGCCTGCACCCCGCTGCTGCACGGTGGTGGCCAGGAGCGCGACGTCCGCTCCGGCACGCTCGACACCGCCGGGATCGCCGCGTTCGCGGTCGCCGTCGAGGTGGCGGTGAAACGCCAGGCCGAGCACGCGGCGCGGGTCGGCGCGCTCCGCGACGACCTGGTCCGACGGGTACGCCAGGCGGTACCGGATGTGATCTACAACGGGGACCCGACCGACCGGCTTCCCGGCAACGCGCACTTTTCGTTCCCCGGCTGCGAAGGCGACGCGCTGTTGCTGCTACTCGATGCCCAGGGCATCGCCTGCTCGACCGGCTCGGCCTGTTCGGCCGGGGTGGCGCAGCCGTCGCATGTGCTGCTGGCGATGGCCGACGACGACGAGCGGGCCCGCTCGTCGCTGCGGTTCAGCCTGGGCCACGACTCCACCGGGGCCGAGGTCGACGCGCTGGTGGCGGCCCTGCCCGGTGCGGTCGAGCGGGCCCGTCGGGCCGGCGCGGTCCGCGGCACGAAGCCGGTGCCGCCCGCCGCCGGCTGACCCGGCACCGCTGCGGTACTACCCTCGAGCGTGCGGCGACGATCAGGCAGGAGATGGGTACGGTGCGAGTACTGGCGGCGATGTCCGGCGGGGTCGATTCGGCGGTGGCGGCCGCCCGGGCAGTGGCCGCCGGACACGACGTGACCGGTGTGCACCTCGCGCTGTCGCGCAATCCGCAGACGTACCGTACCGGGGCCCGTGGCTGCTGCACCGTCGAGGACGCCCGGGACGCCCGGCGGGCCGCCGACGTGATCGGCATTCCGTTCTACGTCTGGGACATGGCCGAGCAGTTCCACAGTGACGTGGTGGACGACTTCGTCGCCGAGTACGCCGCCGGGCGTACCCCGAATCCGTGCCTGCGCTGCAACGAGAAGATCAAGTTCGCGGCGGTGCTGGACCGGGCGGTGGCGTTGGGGTTCGACGCGGTGGTCACCGGCCATCACGCCCGGCTCGGCCCCGACGGTCTGCTGCGGCGCAGCGTCGACCTGGCCAAGGACCAGTCGTACGTGCTCGCCGTGCTCAACCGGGCCCAGCTGGACCGGGCGATGTTCCCGCTCGGCGACTCGACCAAGGCGCAGGTCCGGGCCGAGGCGGCGCGGCGCGGGCTGGCGGTGGCCGACAAGCCCGACTCACACGACATCTGCTTCATCGCCGACGGCGACACCCGCGGCTTCCTCGCCGACCGGCTCGGCAACGTCCCGGGCGACGTGGTCGACGCGACGACCGGCGCGGTCGTCGGCCGCCACGACGGGGCGTACGCGTTCACCGTCGGCCAGCGGCGTGGCCTGGGCATCGGGGTGCCCGCGCCGGACGGTCGACCCCGCTACGTGCTGTCGATCACCCCGACGAGCAATACGGTGACCGTCGGCCCGGCCGAGGCGCTGGACGTCGACACGGTGACCGGTGTCCGCCCGGTGTGGATCGGCGGGGACCAGCCGACCGGCCCGGTCGAGGCGATGCTCCAGGTGCGCGCGCACGGCTCGACCACCCCGGCGGTGGTCGAGCTGACCGACGCCGGCATGTACGCCCAGCTGCACCGGCCGGTCCGGGGGGTGGCCGCCGGCCAGGCGATGGTCGCCTACCGACCCGAACCGGCCGGCGACGTGGTGCTCGGCTCGGCGACCATCGCCGGCTGACCGGTAGAGTCGGCGGACGTGACCGACGCGAGTGACCTGCCGTGACCCACGCGAGTGACCTGCCGGGACCGGAGCCGGCCGCAGCGGCGGCGGCGGACACACCGTGGCCCTGGCCGCCGGGTGCCGCCAGTGGGATCGGATCGCTGCCCGGCACCGACGTCGCCGAAGCGCAACGGATCGTCCTCGGTGAACTGCCGGGCCTGCCGCACCTGCCCGAGCTACCGGCCCGTGGGCCGGGCGCGGAGATGATCGGGCGCGGTGCCACCTTCCTGGTGGACCTGCCGGTCGAGCTGTACGCCGGTCGCTGGCGGGTCGCCGCCCGACCCGGCCGGGACCTGCGCCGCGCACTCGACCTGCGGGAACGGGACCTCGACCAGTTGACCGAGCAGGCCGACGGCTACACCGGGCCGGTCAAACTGCAGGCCGCCGGGGTGTGGACGTTGGCCGCCGCTCTCGAAGTCGGCCTCGGCGGGCGGCTGGTCCGCGACCACGGTGCCGTACGTGACCTCGCCGCCTCGCTCACCGAGGGCCTGCGGGAGCACGTCGCGGAGGTGTCCCGCCGGGTGCCGGCTGCACGGCTGCTGCTCCAACTCGACGAACCCTCGCTGCCCGCCGTGCTGGCCGGGACGCTGCGCACCGACAGCGGTCTGCGCACCTACCGGGCGGTCGCCGCCGGCACCGTCCGGGACCTGCTCGCCGAGGTGATCTCCGGCGTCGGTGTGCCGGTGGTGGTGCACTGCTGCGCCCCCGGTGTACCGGTGGGTCTGCTGCAGGCAGCCGGAGCCGTCGCGATCGCCGCCGACCTGGAGCTGCTCACCGACCTGGACTCGGTCGGTGCGGCGATCGACACCGGGATGGGGCTGTTCGCCGGGGTGGTGCCGGCGACCGGGGAAGCGTCCGGCGCGGCGGCACCGACCTCGGCGCGGGCGGCGGGACAGGTCCGTACCCTCTGGTCGAAGCTGGGGTTCCCGGCGGAGCAGGCCGCCGCCCAGGTGGTGGTGACCCCGGCGTGCGGGCTGGCCGGGGCGACCGTGCCGTACGCCCGGGCCGCGCTCGCCGCCTGCCGCGACGCCGGCCGGCGGCTGTCCGAGGGCTGACCCGGCAGGCGGCCGGCGGTGGAGTGCGGTGGGGTCTCGGCCGTGGAACACTCCCGCCCGGGGTGTGCCTACGGTTACCGTTGGTGGCGATGAGCTACCACGGTGACAGCGACGGTGACCCGGCCGCCGGTCAGCGCGGCTGGTGGCGGATGTACCGCGGACTGATCATCGCCGTGCTGGTGGTGGTCTTCGTGCTGTGCTTCCTGTGGTGCGCCGGGGTGGCCGTGTTCAACCTCGTCCAGGGCGAGTGACCGGGCCGGTTCGCGAGTGACCGCGGTCGGGCCGCCACACGGGTGACCGCGGTCGGACCGCCGGCCGGTATCCGCGAATGTCGGTGCCGACCGATACGGTGCGCAGGTAGATCCGAACACGGAGGTCAGCCGGTGTCCGAGGAAGTCGTTCCGCAGCAGGTCAGCGCCGCCGGGCAGGCGCAGGCCGGTGAGGAGCCCGACGCGGCCGCCCGGGAGCGGCACGCCACGCTCGCCGAGGAGATCGATCGCCACCAGTTCCGCTACCACGTCCTCGACGCGCCGGAGATTTCTGACGGGCAGTACGACCTGCTGATCCGGGAGCTGAACCAGCTGGAGGAGCGGCACCCGTCGCTGCGTACGCCGGATTCGCCCAGCCAGCGGGTGGGCTACGCATACGCCACCCAGTTCGCCCCGGTGAACCACGCCGAGCGGATGATGAGCCTGGACAACGCCTTCGACGACGATGAGCTCACGGCCTGGGCCGACCGGGTCGAGCGCGACGCCGGTGGCCCGGTCAACTACCTGTGCGAGCTGAAGGTCGACGGCCTCGCGGTCAACCTCACCTACGAGCGGGGCGTGCTGACCCGGGCGGCGACCCGGGGCGACGGTCGGGTTGGCGAGGACATCACCCCGAACGTGCGGACCATCCGGCAGATCCCGGAGCGGTTGGCTGGTGAGGCACCCGAGCTGCTGGAGGTGCGTGGCGAGATCTACTTCCCGGTGGCCGCGTTCGACGAGCTCAACGCCAGCCTGGTCGCCCAGGAGAAGGCGCCGTTCGCGAACCCGCGTAACGCCGCCGCCGGCTCGCTGCGGCAGAAGGATCCCCGAATCACCGCTGGACGCGGGCTGCGCATGGTGGTGCACGGCCTGGGGGCGCGCAAAGGCTTCGAGCCGGTACGCCAGTCCGACGCGTACCGGCAGCTGGCCGACTGGGGGCTGCCGATCAGCCAACGCTGGCAGGTGGTCGGCGACCGCGACGGGGTGCGTGACTTCATCGCCCACTTCGCCTCGCACCGCCATGAGGTGGAGCACGAGATCGACGGCGTGGTGGTCAAGATCGACGAGGTGTCGGTCCAGCGCCGTCTCGGCTCCACCAGTCGCGCTCCGCGTTGGGCGATCGCCTACAAGTACCCGCCGGAGGAGGTCAACACCCGGCTGCTCGACGTCAAGGTCAACGTCGGACGGACCGGGCGGGTCACCCCGTACGCGGTGCTCGACCCGGTCAAGGTGGCCGGTTCGACGGTCGGCTTCGCCACCCTGCACAACGCCGGAGAGGTGGCCCGCAAAGGGGTACTGATCGGCGACATGGTGGTCCTGCGGAAAGCGGGCGACGTCATTCCCGAAGTGGTCAGCCCGGTCGTCGATCTGCGGACCGGCGCCGAGCGCGAGTTCGTGATGCCGACCGAGTGCCCGGAGTGTGGCACCGAGCTGCGCTACGAAAAAGAAGGTGACGCCGATATCCGGTGTCCGAATCTTGACTGCCCGGCGCAGTTGACCCGCAAGCTGGAGTACATCGCCGGTCGCAGTGTTCTCGACATCGAGGCGCTGGGGGAGCGGTCGGCGATCGCCCTGGTCGATTCCGGTGCCGTGCAGAGCATCGGCGACCTATTCGATCTTGATGCGGACCGCTTGTCCGGAGTCGAGTTCTTCTGCAACCAGAGCGGGGAGCTGACCGAGAACGCGAAGAAGCTGCTGGCCAACCTTGCCGAGGCCAAACAACGGCCGCTGTGGCGGATCATCGTCGCGTTCTCCATCCGGCACGTCGGCCCGGTCGCCGCCCAGGCGCTGGCCCGCGAGTTCCGTTCGATCGACGCGATCGCCGCCGCTAGCCAGGAGCAACTGGTCGACGTCGACGGGGTCGGCCCGGTGATCGCCGCAGCCGCCGCCGACTGGTTCGCCGCCCCACACGCTCAGGAGGTGGTCCAGCGCTGGCGTGTGGCGGGCGTGCGGATGGTCGAGGAAGCCGGTGACGACCAGGCGCCGCGTCCGTTGGTCGGCGTCACCGTCGTGATCACCGGTTCGCTCGCCGGGTACTCCCGTGACGAGGCGGCCGAGGCGGTGCAGTCCCGAGGCGGTAAAGTCAGCGGCTCGGTGTCGAAGAAGACCGGGTTCGTGGTGGTCGGCGACAGCCCGGGATCGAAGTACGACAAGGCCGTATCACTGCGTGTCCCGGTGCTCGACGAGGCAGGCTTCGGGGTTCTCCTCGAGGAAGGGACGGACGCGGCCCGAGCGGTCGCCGTCAACGAACCGGACCAGCCGGCCGAGTCCGCCCAGCCTGCCGATCCGGCCGGTACGGCCGAGCCCGCCGCCGCCAGCTAGCGGCGCTCCGGCGCCGGCCGGCCCGGACCATCGCCGGAGCTCCGACAATTGGCGGATGCCATTTCTCGACGGCCGGGAATCCCGCGGCGGGCATTCGCCGACCGCGTCTCAAATCAGTCACGACCGCGCTTCACCCCTGACCCGCCGGCCGTCCATCCTTAAGGTGTAGGACGTCGGTGGGACGCCCGGCTCGTGCTGAGTCGGCGAAGCGGGCCACGGGAGCGCGACGGGAGGGCAGATGGAGGCCGCGGCACTGCGGAACTCCGTTCCTCCGGAACGCGCGCCTGGTTTCTTCGGCTTCGTTGGCGGCGTGACCGCTGCGGCGCTCGCCGTCTGCGCCGTACCGTTGCTGAACCTGCCCGCCCAGATTTCCGACCTGCCGGCGGCATTCTGGCTGATGGCCCTGCTCGCGGTGGTCGGCGACGCCCGACCGTTCACCCCACCGGGTCGGCGGCGCCGATCCGAGGTCTTCCCGTCGGTCTGTTTCACCTTCGCCATCCTGCTCGCCTGGGGCCTCGGCCCGGCGGTCGCGGTGCAGGCCGTCGCGGTTGCGGTCTTCGCCTGGCGGGCCCGGCACGTGCCGTGGCGGGCCCTGTTCAACAGCTCGCAGTACGCGCTGGCGCTCGCCGCCGCAGCGGCGGTGGCCGGACTGGCCGGGCCGGGCACCTTCGCCGGCGCCGCGGAGCTGGCCTGGAGCGACGTCGCGGTGGCGGTCGGCGCGGCGGCCGCTTGGTCGGCGGTCAACTACAGCACGGTCACCCTGGCGATCCGGCTGCGCTTCGGCGGCCGGTGGTGGCGGTCGGCCCGCCGTGGCATCGGCTTCGAGCTGTCCTCCACGGGGTCGCTGCTGCTGCTCGGGCCGGTGCTGGTGGTCGCCGCGCAGGTCGACCCGGCGCTGATCCCGCTGGTGCTGGTGCCGCTGTACGCGGTCTACCGGATGGCTGCGTTGGCCAGCGAGCAGGAACGGTCGGCCCGGCTGGACCCGTTGACCGGGCTGGCCAACCGCAAGGCACTGATCGGCGAGATCGCCGACCAGGTGCCGGCACACGCCAACGCGCTCCGCCGCGGTGCGCCGGATGCCCGGATGGCGCTGCTGCTGCTCGACCTGGACCGGTTCAAGCGGGTCAACGACGCGCTGGGGCACCTGGTCGGCGACCGGCTGCTGGTCGAGGTGGGGTTGCGGCTGGCCATGGTGGTCCGACCGCAGGACCTGGTGGTCCGGCTCGGCGGTGACGAGTTCGCCATTCTGGCCACCCGACTCACCGGGGCGGACGAGGCCCGGGACATCGCCGAACAAGTGGTGACCGCGCTCGCTGAGCCGGTCGCCCTGGACGGGCTGCCGCTGGACGTCGGCGGATCGGTGGGCATCGCCCTCTACCCCGAGCACGGTGGGGACTTCGCCACCCTGCTGCAGCACGCCGACGTCGCCATGTACGACGCCAAGGACACCGGTGACGGCACCGCCGTCTACACGGCCGAGTCGGACCACAACACGCCGGAACGGCTCAGTCTCCTCGCCGACCTGCGTCGGGTGCTCGACGTCAACGGCGCGCACGCGGCCGACCCCGGTCGGGAGGTCGACGACGTCGGCGAGATCACCATGTACTACCAGCCGCAGGTGGAGATTGCGACCGGCGAGGTGGTCGGGGTGGAGGCGCTGCTGCGCTGGCGGCATCCGCGCCGGGGCATGGTCGACCCGGAAGAGCTGATCAAGGTTGCCGAGCAGAGCGCCGTGATGCGCCTGCTCACCCGTCGGGTCGTCGATGACGTCGTCGAGCAGATCGCCAAGTGGGCCGCCGCCGGGATCACCATGCGGGCAGCCGTCAACGTCAGCGTCCGCGACCTGCACACCGGCGAGATCGCCGATCAGATCTCCGACCGGCTCGCCCGCTACAACCTGTCACCCGAGCAACTTCAGCTGGAAATCACCGAGGGGGCGTTGATGGCCGACCCCCGGCGGGTGCTGGCCACCATCTCCCGGCTGGACGCCATCGGGGTGGCGATCGCCCTGGACGACTTCGGCACCGGCTACTCGTCCATGCAGCACCTGCGCCGGCTCCCGCTGTCCGAAGTCAAGATCGACCGTTCGTTCGTCCTCGGCATGGCCGCCGACACCGACGACGCGGCCATCGTCCGTTCGGTGATCGAGCTGGCCCGGGCGCTCGGGCTGCGGGTGGTCGCCGAAGGCGTCGAGGACGACGCCTCCTGGCGGCGGTTGCACGCGCTCGGCTGCCACGTCGCCCAGGGCTGGTTCTACGCCCGGCCGATGCCCGCCGACGAACTGGTCAGCTGGCTGGCCCGGTACCGTCCACTGGTCCCCGGCCCACGTGGCGTTCCGCCCGGCCTGCTGGATGACTCGGCAGACCCGCCGTCAGACCGGCGGCCAGACCCGCCCGGCCCGCCCGATGACTCGGCCGGCCCACCGGAGAAATAGACTCGTCGGGTCCGGCCCGCTGAGCCACGCTGAGCGAGAATCCCGGGCCAACCGTTCGATCACCGTACGAAGGGGGCGCAGATGGCCGCCATCTCCCGCGAGGAGGTCGCGCACCTGGCGCGACTGTCGCGGCTGGCCGTGACCGAGGACGAACTGGCGACGTTCGCCGGCCAGCTCGACGTCATCCTGCAGTCCGTCGCCCGGATCGGCGAGGTCGCCGCCGACGACATCCCGCCCACCTCGCACTCGGTGCCGCTGACCAACGTGTTGCGCGACGACGTCGTCGTCCCCGGTCTGGACCGCGACGCCGCGCTCGCCGCCGCCCCGGACGCCGAGGACGGCCGGTTCCGGGTGCCGCGCATCCTGGACGAGGAGGTCTGAACCATGTCCGAACTCACCGGGATGACCGCCGCGCAGCTGGCCGGGCTGATCGCCGGCGGCGACACCAGCGCCGTCGAGGTGACCCGCGCCCACCTGGACCGGATCGCCGGCGTCGACGAGCGGGTGCACGCGTACCTGCACGTCGACGCCGACGGTGCGCTCGCCGCCGCGCAGGCCGTCGACACCGCCCGCGCCGCCGGGCAGCCGCTCGGCCCGCTGGCCGGGGTACCGATCGCGGTCAAGGACGTCGTCACCACCAAGGGCGTACCGACCACCGCCGGGTCAAAGATCCTCGACGGCTGGCGGCCACCGTACGATGCGACGATCGTCGCCCGGCTGCGCGCTGCCGGCATGCCGATCCTCGGTAAGACCAACATGGACGAGTTTGCGATGGGCTCGTCGACCGAGTACTCGGCGTACGGGCCGACGTACAACCCGTGGGACCTGACCCGAATCCCCGGCGGATCCGGCGGCGGCAGCGCGGCCGCGGTCGCCGGTTGCGAAGCTCCACTGGCGATCGGCACCGACACCGGCGGCTCGATCCGCCAGCCGGGCGCGGTCACCGGCACCGTCGGCGTCAAGCCGACCTACGGCGGCACCTCCCGGTACGGGCTGATCGCCTTCTCCTCCTCGCTGGACACCCCCGGACCGTGCGCCCGGACGGTGCTCGACGCGGCGCTGCTGCACGAGGCGATCGCCGGCCACGACCCGCGCGACTCCACCTCGATCCCGGCCGCCGTGCCGCCGGTGGTCGAAGCGGCCCGCGCCGGAGCCGCCGGTGATCTGACCGGGGTCCGGCTCGGCCTGGTCACCCAGTTCGCCTCCGGCGAAGGCGCCGAGCCGGGCGTACTGGCCGCCTTCCGTGACGCCGTCGACGCGCTGACCAAGCTCGGGGCCGAGGTCGTCGAGGTCTCCTGCCCGCACTTCGACTACGCGCTGCCGGCGTACTACCTGATCGCGCCGAGTGAATGCTCGTCCAACCTGGCCCGCTACGACGGCGTCCGGTACGGGCTGCGCAGCGGCGACGACGGCAACCGGTCCCTGGAAGAGGTCATGTCGCTGACCCGCGACCAGGGCTTCGGTCAGGAGGTAAAGCGGCGCATCATGCTCGGCACGTACGCGCTGTCCAGCGGCTACTACGACGCCTACTACGGGCAGGCGCAGAAGGTCCGTACCCTGATCACCCGCGACTTCACCGCCGCGTTCGAGCAGGTCGACGTGCTGATCTCGCCGACCACGCCGTTCGTGGCGTTCCCGCTCGGGGCGCGCACCGCCGACCCGTACCAGATGTATCTGGCCGACCTGTTCACCATCCCGACCAACCTGTACGGCGGCCCGGCCATCTCGGTGCCGTGCGGGCTGGCCGACGGGCTGCCGGTCGGGTTGCAGGTGATGGCACCCACGATGGCCGACGACCGGATGTACCGGGTCGCGGCGGCCCTGGAGTCGGCGGTCGGCACCCTCACCCCGCCGGAGCTCTGAGCGGCGACGTGCTGACCTGCGATCGAGAGTTGGAGCTGTGAGATGAGCACGACCGCGTTGCCCACGTACGAGGATGTCGTCGCCCGCTACGAGCCGGTGATCGGCCTGGAGACGCACGTCGAGCTGGGCACCAACACCAAGATGTTCTGCGGCTGCCCGACCGGGTTCGGCGCCGAGCCGAACACCCAGGTCTGCCCGGTCTGCCTCGGGCTGCCCGGCTCGCTGCCGGTAGCGAACAAGGCGGCGATCGAGGCGACGATCCGCATCGGGCTGGCACTCAACTGCTCGATCGCCGACTGGTGCCGGTTCGCCCGGAAGAACTACTTCTACCCGGACATGCCGAAGAACTACCAGATCAGCCAGTACGACGAGCCGCTGTGCGTGGACGGCTGGCTCGACGTCGAGGTCGACGGCGAGATGGTGCGGATCGGCATCGAGCGGGTGCACCTGGAGGAGGACACCGGCAAGACGCTGCACGTCGGCGGCGCGACCGGGCGCATTCACGGTGCGACCGAGTCGCTGGTCGACTACAACCGGGCCGGCATCCCGCTGGTGGAGATCGTCACCAAGCCGATCCCCGGCACGGGGGACCGGGCACCGCAGGTGGCCCGCGCGTACGTCACCGAGCTGCGGGACGTGATCCGTTCGCTGGGCGTGTCCGACGTACGGATGGAGCAGGGCTCGCTGCGCTGCGACGTCAACACCTCGCTGACCCCGGTCGGGCAGACCGAGTGGGGCACCCGCACCGAGACCAAGAACGTCAACTCGCTGCGGTCGGTGGAGCGGGCGGTACGCGCGGAGATGCTGCGCCAGGCGTCGGTGCTCGACGCCGGTGGCCGGATCGTGCAGGAGACCCGGCACTTCCACGAGGACAGCGGCGACACCACGTCGGGCCGGTCCAAGGAGACCGCCACCGACTACCGCTACTTCCCGGAGCCTGACCTGGTGCCGCTCGCCCCGGACGCCGCCTGGGTGGCCGAGCTGAAGGCGGCCCTGCCGGAGCTGCCCCGGGTGCACCGCAAGCGGCTGCAGGAGCAGTGGGGGCTGACCGACCACGACATGCAGTCGGTGGTCAACGCCGGCGCGGTCGAGCTGATCGAGCAGACCGTGGCGGCCGGCACCACCCCGGCCGGTGCCCGCAAGTGGTGGCTGGGTGAGCTGGCCCGCCGGGCCAACGAGTCCGGTGTGGAGCTGACCGCGCTGGGGGTCACCCCGGCGCACGTGGCCGAGCTGCAGGGGCTGGTCGACGCCGGCAAGCTCAACGACAAGCTGGCCCGTACCGTCCTGGAGGCGGTGGCCGCCGGGGAGGGCACGCCGACCGAGGTGATGACCGCGCGCGGCCTGGAGGTGGTCTCCGACACCGGTGCGTTGACCGTCGCCGTCGACGAGGCGATCGCCGCCAACCCGGACATCGCGGCGAAGGTCCGCGACGGCAAGGTGGCGGCGGCCGGGGCGCTGGTCGGCGCGGTGATGAAGACGACCCGGGGCCAGGCTGACGCGCGTACCGTCCGGGAGCTGATCCTGTCCCGCCTCGGCGCACAGGGCTGAGGCGGGCGCGCGGCCAACCACAGCGGACGAGCCGCGTCGGGCACTGCCCGACGCGGCTCGCGTCATTTACCGCTGGTGGTGGCTGACGAATGTCTGCCAGGCTGCGGGGGAGAAGGTGAGGGTGCCGCCGGTGCGGTTCTTGCTGTCGCGGACCAGGACCCGGCCGGGCAGGTTGTCGGCGACTTCGACGCAGTTGCCGCCGGTGCCGTTGCTGCGGCTGCTGGTCCGCCAGGCCGGTCGAGGATCGGTCGTCATGCCCATCTGTCGGCTGCCTCCTGCATCAACGCCACGGACTGCTCGCTGGGCAGAGCGTACTCCCGCAGCGACTCCCAGGCATGCTCCAGTCTGGTCAGATCGGCCTCCAACTCGATGGTCTGGCCCTCCAACGGCCCGTCGACGAAGCCGGCCGCCCGGCCGTCCAGGCTGGCCAGAGTGAACGGGCCGTTCAGCCCCGGGTCAGCACCGCCTCGTCGATCACCCCGACGAAGCGGCACGGCCGCTCGGCCCGGTGCAGGATCTCCTGCCGGCCGAGCCGGTCGCCGACGGTGGTGTCGACGTCGTCGATCGCCACCCCGGCATGGGTGAGGATGACGCGGGCGTACGCCTCGGTCTGCAGCAGGCCGGGCACCAGCAGCGGCTCGTAGCAGCGCAGCATGATCGCCTCCCGTTCGTGCTCCAGCCACGGGCGCAGCCAGACCGGGGCCCGCTCGGTGCGCAGCAGCAGCTCCCAGAGGGTCGAGTAGTCGCAGTTGAAGACCCGGTCGATGGTGGCCAGGTAGTCGAGCCGGATCGGCCGGGCACCGCGCTCGACCGCGCTGACGTGCTGGGCCGACCAGTGCAGGGCGGCGCCCCACTGCTCCTGGGTGAGCCCGGCCAACTCGCGGCGGCGGCGGAGCTCCGCTATCAGATATGCGCTCGCTGCTCCAGACATTCGTTTCCTCCAGCTCTCTACAGAATCGCTTTGCGGTGGGCAGGGGTTGCCCCGTGACGGATGTTGTTGCTACGAGGACAAAGCCCACCTTCCATAGGGGAGGCGAGGAAGTCCAGGGTGGAGGAGTGGGAAATTCGAGAAGGCGTCCATTGTCGTCCCGGTGGGGGACGCGTGGTGCAAGAATGGATGACAAAGATCAATTGCGCCGGCACGGCGTACTCGGCTGGATGTCGGTGCCGACCGGCAGCGCCGTGCCCGGCTACGTCAACCACCCGGTGATCGCCCGCGCCCGCCACCTGGCCGCGATGCACCTGCCCGACCCGGTGACCGGGTGTCCGCGCTGCGGCACGATCACCTGTCCGGGGCTGCGGCTCGCGGTGGCCTACCTGGACCGATACGACCGAGATGCCGCCCGGACCATCCGCCGGCTGCTCGCCTCGGTCGGCATCTGGCTCACTGCCGACCCGGCGACCGGGGCAGGTGGCGATGACTGAGTCGACAAGATCGCCGCTGGTGCAGCCGTGGGACGTCATCGAAATCGGCGCGAGCGACTATTTGAATGGTGACGGACCCCTGCGACCAGGGCTATTGCAAAGTCGGGTGACCCCTGGTCACGGCAGGGTTTCCCGTGGTTACGGCG